>JAFSXH010000280.1 GCA_017444165.1 bacterium
TATTGCTGAATTGTGTGTATGTTCTGTGAATTTTTTGGCTATGTATACGAAGAGGCCTGATTGGCGCAAACCTGCCGCCACGGCCATCGAACAGAATAAGAGGCTGAGGACTTGGTAATTTATATAACTTAGATAACGACCTGAGGGAGGAACGAAAAAAGCTGATAGTATCGCCGCCAAAAGTGAGACGCTCAAAACAGCTTCAGTCTGTAAAAAATGCCAACCTCTGCTAAATAATTTCAACATTTTAAATAACCTTAGTGATCAATTTTCTCACTTGACCTAGCCAGTCTCCCAGTGATAAACAGGGACGATCTGGTTGGTGAGCGATCCATTTGCAGGGGGGAAGGGAGGTATCGCTTCGGAATGATCCGCGCTTGTACAATTGCCAGAGACATTTTTTTTGAGAGAAGCGCAACTGCAGAGATTTATAATTTTTATTTTTCTCTGACCAGCTTAAAAGATAATTGTAATTATTTGTCGTGACCTGCCAATTCTCACACTGTGAAAGTTCACGTTGCAGATAAGAGAGGATAATTTTTTGATAAAACTCTGACAACATAAGGGCGCGAGCTTGTTTGATTTTAAAGTCAACTCCTGCCACTAAAAGCAAGGTAGAGAAAAAGATCGCACGAAAGCGAGCGGCCGATTGTGTAGATAAAAGGAGAACAAAAGATGCAGGATATGCCTAAAAAATATTCCTTTACCGAGAGTGAAGCGAAATGGGCTGAGAAGTGGAGTGAATGGGGGATTTACAATTGGGATTCCAGTCGCCCTAGAAGTGAAACGTTTGTTATCGACAGTCCGCCGCCGACAGTTTCAGGTTCTTTGCACATAGGCCACGTATTTTCGTACACTCACCAAGATTTAATTGCTCGCTATCAGCGCATGTTGGGCAAGAATATAGCCTATCCTATGGGTTGGGATGATAATGGGTTGCCTACAGAGAGGCGCGTGCAAAACGTCTTTGGCATTAAGTGCAATCCCGCTTTACCCTATGATCCAGATTACAAATTAGAGCGCCGTCCTGTTGATAACAAGAAAAAGGCACAAGTAGCTCAGGTTGAGGTCTCACGTCCTAATTTTATTGAGGCTTGCAATACTCTGACCAAAGAGGATGAGAAGGCCTTCGAAGATCTCTGGCATCAATTGGGCCTCTCAGTAGATTGGAATTTAGCCTATGCGACAATTAACGATCACTGCCGTAAAGTTTCCCAGTTATCTTTCTTAGATTTAGTTAAAAAGGGCAAGGTATATCAAGCCGAGTTGCCTACCGCCTGGGATACCGGTTTTGGAACGGCTGTTGCACAGGCAGAGATGGTCGATAAAGATGTAGATGGACGCTTCCACGATCTCCGTTTCCAAGTTGAGGGTGGCGGTGAGTTTACTATTTCTACTACTCGTCCAGAACTTTTGGGAGCTTGTATCGCCGTAGTGGCCCATCCTGATGATGAACGCTACAAACCGTATTTTGGCAAAAATGCCATAACTCCGCTCTTCAAAGCTGTTGTACCTATTCGCCCTTCCACTCACGCTGATCCTGAAAAGGGTACGGGTATCCTCATGGTCTGTACCTTCGGCGACAGTGCAGACGTGGAATATTGGCGCAAATCGGATCTGCCTCTGCGTCAGCTCATAGGGCGCGATGGCAAGATGGGCCACGTTGATTACTCCAAAGAACCATTCCAAAGTTTAGATCCTCAAGAGGCCAATGCTGTTTATGGCCAACTGGAGGGCCTCTTTGTCAAACAGGCTAGGGCTAAGATAGTCGAGTTACTGCGCGAGTCGGGCGATTTATTAGGTGAGCCTCGTCCTATCAAACACGCCGTTAAATATTACGAGAAGGGTGAGTTCCCCTTAGAGTTTGTCACCACTCGCCAGTGGTTCATTCGCATCTTAGATGCCAAAGAAGAGATCTTAGAAAAGGCTCGTCAGATAAAGTGGCATCCTGAGTTTATGCGCAATCGTATCGAACACTGGATTGATGGCTTACAGTACGATTGGTGTATCAGCCGCCAGCGTTTCTTCGGTGTTCCCTTTCCTCTCTGGTATCGTGTGGATGAAAAAGGTCAGATCGATTATAACGATCCGATCTACGCTACGCCCGATATGTTGCCTATCGATCCTCAGAGTCAGCCTGCTCCTGGTTACACTCCCGAACAGAGGGGCGTTCCTGGCGGCTTCGTAGGTGATCCTGATGTTATGGACACCTGGGCTACTTCTTCTTTAACTCCGCAAATCGTCAGCGGTTGGGGCGAGGATGAAGATAAACATCACAAGCTCTTCCCCATGGATGTCCGTCCTCAATCTCACGAGATTATCCGCACTTGGGCTTTTTACACTATTGTCAAAGCCTGGATGCACGAAGATACTATTCCTTGGAAGAACGTAGTTATTAGCGGTTGGATCTTAGATCCTGATCGCAAAAAGATGGAAAAATCCAAAGGCAATGTTGTTACTCCCAAACCATTCCTCGATGAGTATTCCGCTGATGCCGTGCGCTATTGGGCTTCCCGTGCGCGTTTAGGTACAGATACTGTCTTTGATACAAAACTTTTCGATTTAGGTCGCAAGTTAGTGACGAAGCTCTTCAACGCCAGTCGCTTTGTTATCGGTCAGTTGGATAGTGACGAGAAGTTTATTTACTCTCTGGAAGAGTTAAACTTCGACTCTTTGGGAAGATCTATTGAGGTAGATCCTTGCAGTGAACTCTTCAAGGCTAAAAAGCGTGAACGTCTGGCTAAAGAGAATATAACTGAAGCCCTCGACTTGGCCCTCTTGGCCCGTTTGCGCTACATTGTGGCTGAAGCGACTAAATCTTTCAATGAGTTCGAATACGCTGGAGCTTTACAGTTGGTAGAGGGCGATTTCTGGAACTTCTGTGATGATTACGTAGAGTTGGTCAAACGTCGTTCTTACGAAGAGAAGGATACTCCAGGAAAACGTTCTGCTGTAGCCACTCTCTACTTGGCTTTAAAGACCATCTTGCGCCTCTTCGCTCCATTCTTGCCCTACATAACTGAGGAAGTTTGGAGTTGGCGTTTTGCTACTTCAGAGGGCAGAGAGTGCTCTATCCACACTAGTCCGTGGCCGACAGTGGCGGAATTAGATCGACCTGAGCCTAAGCATACCGAACTTTATGATTGCGCCGTAGAACTCTTAGGGAAGATTCGCCAAGCCAAAACGAAGGCTCAAAAGAAGTTGCGCTGGCCTGTGAAGAGCATTGTCATTAAGGGCAGTGCAGAGTATTTAGAGGCCTTAGAGGATGCCTTGCAGGATGTTCTCTTAGCGGGCAGTGCCGAGGATGCGCAAGTCATCAAAGAGGTTGCCCAGATCGAAGGCAACGAACATTTTGAAGTTGAAATTGAACTGGCAGATAACGAATAAATTATATTGAGGTTTGTAAAATGAAAGTATTAATGATAAATGGCTCTCCCCGCCCCAACGGAAACACCGCCGTTGCTTTAGAAGAGATGAGAAAGATCTTTGAAGCCAATGGAGTGGAGACGACAATCTTGCACATTGGCAACAAACCTATTCGCGGGTGTATAGCTTGTCTTTCTTGTGAAGGCAGAGGTAAATGCGCATTCGACGATCAGGTAAACGAGGCCGCTCCCCTCTTTAAAGAGTGTGACGGGTTTGTGGTCGGTACGCCAGTCTACTTCGCTTCGGCTAATGCCACTACTATTGCCTTTTTAGATCGCCTCTTCTTTAGTACACCGTTTGACAAAACTATGAAGGTAGGAGCCTCCGTAGCAGTTGGCAGACGCGGCGGTCTCTCCACTACTTTCGATGAGATCAACAAATATTTCACGATCTGCGGTATGCCCGTAGCTTCTAGCCAATATTGGAACAGTGTACATGGCGGATTCAAACCTGGCGAAGCGAGCCAAGACGGTGAGGGACTTCAAACTATGCGCACCTTGGCTAGGAATATGACCTTCTTGATGAAGAGCATTGCCTTAGGTAAAGAGAAGTTTGGACTCCCAGAAAAAGAGGACATGATAATTACAAACTTTATTCGCTAACTGAGAATTAAGTTGTTCGCGATCTCGCTAAAATGTGGAGATCGCGACAGCTCGATCCTTTCTTGCCTTACATAACTGAGGAAGTTTGGAGTTGGTTAAAAGAGTAGCTTTAATTTCTGATATACACGGACGCAAGTTACATGAAAAGGTTTTGCGCTGTCTAGATAAGTGTGATTACATTATCTGCGCCGGTGATACCGAAGATTTGAGCATTATCGCTCAATTAGAGGCGATCAAACCTTTAACTGTTGTGCGCGGTAATTGCGACTGGCGTCCGTGGGCGGACGATCTGCCCAAAGATGCTGTTTTAAAAGTTGAGGATGTGAATATATATGTTATTCACAATTTGCGTAGCTTGTCGTTTGAACCCGATCCGCAGAGGATAGATGTTGTCGTTTATGGACACACGCACATTTTTAAGCAATATTACGAAAATGACGTGTTGTACATTAATCCTGGCAGTGTCTCTGAACCGCGTGGAGGTCAATCTGCTCATATGTATGTTTTGGAAATAAATGGCAAGAGCATACGCACTCACAGCGTTTATGTTGATGTTGATTGAAAGGCTTTAGATTATTTCAAGAGAAAAAGCCAGAAGTTGAGTGAGTTTTTCGCTTGAAAATTTTTCAAAGAAAGTCGGAGCAAAGATCGTGCAAAAGAACATTATGCGCCAGATGCAGAAGATGCAGCAAAAGATGCAGACTGATATGGCTAAGGCCCAAAAGGATCTTGAGGAAGCCACTGTAGAGGGAACTGCTGGCGGCGGAGCTGTCAAAGTTGTAGTGACTGGAGCTCAAGAAGTTAAATCTGTAAAAATTTCTAAGGAAGCTGTCGATCCTGAAGATGTGGAAACTTTAGAAGATTTGGTTCTTACAGCCATCAATAACGGTTTAGATAAGTCGCGTGAATTGTCTACTCAGCGCATGGGTAAAGTCGCCTCTGGTTTAGGTTTGCCTCCGGGGTTAGGACTCTTCTAAGTTGAAATTTCCTCGCTCTCTAGAGACTCTTCTGAATGAATTGGAATATCTGCCAACCGTTGGCCCCAAAACGGCTGCGCGGTTGGCTTTTCACATTTTAGAGGCTCCCTCTAGCAGGGTTCAGGCTCTAGCTCAGGCTATCATAGATGTGAAAGAAAAATTGCAAAAGTGTACGCGTTGCGGCAATCTTGCCGAAGGGGAACTGTGTGAGATCTGTAGAGATGGGCGGCGCAATGAGCAAACTATTTGTGTTGTAGCCAATGCTCGTGATCTCATGGCTATGGAGTCTTCAGGGGAGTACAAGGGTCTCTATCACGTTTTGGGAGGTTTAATCTCTCCTCTCGATGGCGTAGGACCAGAACAACTAAATTTAGCTTCTCTTTTCAATCGCGTAAAAAATGAGAATGTTAAGGAATTGATTATTGCCACAAATCCCACTATTCAGGGAGAAGCCACGGCCCTTTACATAAAAAAAATTCTGAAGAGTGGTAAAGAGATCTTAATCACCAGGTTGGCTTCGGGTTTACCTATGGGGGCAAATTTAGAATATTCTGATCCTTTGACTCTATCACGGGCCATTTGCAATCGTGTGCCCATGCACTAAAAAAGACGACTCTGTATGAGTCGCCTTTTTTCTATTCGTTCAGTTTAGAATGCCGCACTGGCTCCAATCTGGAAACCATCATACCTTAACTTAATGTTGCTGGCTGAGTGCTGTTCCCAGTGATAACCGATCTTAGCTTGTATGGGACTGTTCTCGAAGTGAGAACGTAAACCCAAATCAAATTCCCAAACTTTCAGTTTACCATCGGGCTCACCATCTAGTCCGATGTTTTTTGTTATCATGCAGGGATAGAATACTGCTTGACCATACAAGCCGATAGGATTCCAATTGCACACCGCTCCCAAACCAAAACCGAATCCAGAAGAGTTTTCAATGTTAGCTTTGCCTGCGTGACCAGCCTCGTTGGGCCAGTGACTAGTAAAGCTGGTGTTTTTGTAACCTACGTATCCATAGAGAGGGGACATGGCGGGAGTACCATCTCCAGTACGGCTAGCCTCCGCAACACTCTGGAAGTTAAAGGGGATCTTAGTGTAGACTTTCAAATCTGTAAACTTGGGATCCCTGCAATTGAGAGTCACAGGATCTCCTATATCATCCACACCGACAATATCCATCTTATTGTCGCTTCCTCTGGTGTAGGTTCCTCCGAGGAGTATACCTTTAAAAATTCTGCCCTCACCATTGAAAGTTATGGCGTTCAAATTGGCATGGACTACTCCCGAAGGCTTAGAGGTCGACACGCGCAATGGCGTGTAAGTCAATTCAAAGCGCATATCATAATCAGGGCCAGTCTGAGCGAACGTTGGCAAGCTAGAGAACAAAGTCAAACCTAGTGCCAGAGCGGGTATCAACTTTTTCACAGAGTAAAACTCCTTTACATCAATTATATATTCAAAACAGCTAACAACAGAGGGCGGCTTTTAACAATAGCCTTGCAATTCCTCCGCTATTTAATCATCGTTTACCTTGGTTGCAGGAGAAGTCTTCTTCTCTTTGGCTAACTTCATCTTGTAATCAACGTAAGTACTGTCAGGGCGTACTTTCTTCGCCTCTTCATAAATAGCCAAGGCCTCTTCAAATTTGCCGTCTTTAAGATAAATGTCTCCGCAGAGAGTCAGGGCATCAAAACCTTGAGTATAACCGTGAGGATCTAACTCTGCGCAACGCTTTAAGTAGGGAATGGCTTCTTCGGTTTGGCCTAAATCATAGAGCGCGGAACCCATAAAATAGTGACCATCTGGATAAGTTGGCAACTCTTCGATTATGCGCTGATATATCTCTTTAGCCTCAGCAGGTTTCTTTTCGTCGACTAAGAGTATATTGCCTAAGCGATCCATAGCCATAACATCGTGAGGATTTTGGCGCAGAGCTCGCACAAAGAAACCTTTAGCGCGGGGCATCATGCGCTTTTGGAAGTACACTAAGCCCATACCTGTGTAAGCCATAGAATTTTCAGGATCGTTTTCAATGGCTGAACGAAACTCGGTCAGAGCCTCATCCAAAACATTTGCCAATAACTTGCCGCGCAAGAAGTAAGCCATACCTAATCTGCTCAGTGATTCTCCTGTCTCACCAGCGGAGGCTGTCTCAGTCTCAATCTGACTCACTATACCATCGACGTCTTTTTTGCGATAGTAGGCATCCAGTACATAAGCTAGAGCTAGTGTATTTTGTGGATCGCGAGCAGACACAGCCTCAAAGAGCCTGATCGATTCATCCCAATCCCCACTATAGAAACTTTCTAGAGCCTCGCTCATATCTTCAGCTTGCTGAGGGTACTGTTCTGCCTGGGCAAAATATGGAGTTAAAAATAAGCTAGTTGTTGTTATTGCGGCACAGAGCCACTTATTTACGTTCATATTTCTCGCATTATTCCTTAAAATTGTGTATTTTTAATTGTTTGAATGCTCTTTTTGTCCTTCTGTCTCAAAAGACTGCTGTTTATTATTTTTTTCTCAGATAATTTCACAATATAAAATATACAAACAAATTACATTCCGCATAGTCGTTTATATTCGCTTATAACATTTCGCACGTAATTTTGTGTCTCTCGATAAGGTGGAATTCCCCCATATTTACTTACAGCTCCTGGCCCAGCATTATAAGCTGCTAAAGTTAGTTGCAGAGCGTAGGGGATAGAACTTAAATCGCGCGTTTGTTCTTGGCCATATTGCAAAAGGTGGCTCTTCAATAGATAACATGCTCCGCGAATATTTAAATTAATATTGTAAGGGTCATCAGTCTTGACGCTTTTGGCGGTGTAGGGCATGAGTTGAGCTAAACCTATGGCTCCAGCTGGAGAGACAGCTTTGGGATTAAAGTTCGATTCACAGGCTATGACTGCTGTAACCAATCTCGGATCTAGTGAGTATTCGTAAGAATAATGCAGTATAGCCAGGACGATCTGCTCCGTCTGTCTATGTGTTAAATTGGAATTGTAGTATTTTACAGCTCGATAGTAAGAGTTGAGATAGGCGCGGGATTTATACGGTTCCTGTAAGGTCTCATCTGCTGAAGTTATGGAGGCAAAAAAAACAATTAAGGCCCAGCCTATGATGAGACTGAGCCTTAAACTGGTGAACTTAATCACGTCTTTTAACCCTTAACAGCTCCCTTAGTCAGACCTTCTACTAAGAAGCCTTGTAAGGCGAAGAAGAGGACCATAATGGGTATAGCACCCAATATGGAGGCGGCTGTAAAGAGTGACCAGTTAGAGGAGAATTTGCCTGAGATGAAGCTCTGCATTCCTACAGCTAAGGTGTACTTGCTCTCTTCGAACATGACGACGGAAGGGAAGATGAAGTCGCTGTAAGGGCCGATAAAGTTGAATATGGCCACGACCGCTAAGATAGGCCCCATGAGCGGCAGAATTATCTTAGTAAAGGTGGTGAAAGAACTCGCTCCATCGATCAACGCTGACTCTTCCAACTCTTTGGGTAAGGAGTCAACGTAACCCTTGATCATCCAGGTATTGAAGGGAATGCCTCCACCGATATAGATGAGCGAGAGGCCTAAAAGTGAGTTCAGACCGATTGCACCGCCAGTAGCGTTACCCAAATATTGTAACAAACTGAAGGTTGCTACCATAGCCATAGCGGCGGGGAACATCTGCAAAAGTATCATCGACATTAAACCATTTTTGCGCCCTATAAAGTGGAAACGAGAGAAGGCGTAACCTGCCAAGGCAGTTACAGCAATGGCGATAATGCTCGAAAGGCCTGCAACGATAACTGTATTCATGATCCAGCGCAAGAAGGGGGTCTCTGTCAGGAGTCGCCTGTAGTTAATCAGAGAAAATTCTCTAGGATCGGGTATGAGAGAGGTCGAGACTAAACTTGAGCCATCTTTCAGAGAGGCGAAGAAGACTAAGACTACCGGCATGACAGTTATACCGACACAGATAATCAAAGCTAGGTGCAAAAATATCTTTTGTAAGGTGGTCATTTTTCTGGACATATCTTTACTCTTCTCCGCACTTTAATTTACATCATCAAAAGCACCAGTAAGTTTGAAGTTGATACCTGAGAGGGCGGCTACCAACACGAAGATGAAGATAGCGTAGGCACAGGCTAAACCGTACTGGAAAGAGTTGAAGGCCAATTTGTAAGAGTAGGTGATCAAAATGTCTGTGGCTCCAGCGTCACTGCCAGGGATAGGCGGGCCACCAGCGGTCAAAAGATAGATAGCTGTGAACTGGTTAAAGTTAAAGGCAAAGCTGGAGATCAATACGGGCAACAACGATGAGCGCAAGAGGGGGAGGGTTATCAGCTTGAACTGCTGCCAGGGACTGGCTCCGTCAATGTCGGCGGCTTCGTAAACATCGGTAGGTACAGATTGCAAAGCACCTAAGCAGACCGTCAACTGGAAGGGGAAGGCCAACCAGATATTTACCATCAAGACGGAGATATGGGCCCAGCCCATCTTATCCAACCAGGCGATGGGCAACTCGAGATTGTAGCCTAAGAAACTCAGTATATACTGGAGCAAGAGATCGAGGTGGAAGGCTTTTAGGATCTGGTTAAAAGCTCCAAACTCTGTATTTAAGAGGCCTTGCCACATCAAAACGGATATAAAGGCGGGGATAGCCCAGGGCAAAATAAAGAGAGTTCTGTAAAAAGAACTGCCCTTCAGATCAGGCTTATTGAGGAGTACGGCTAGGAAGATGCCGACTACTTGAGCACCTATAACGGAGACACCCGCCCAAACTACGGTCCATATGAAGACGCGTACGAATGTCGCTGTCTCTGGGCCGCTGATAATCTTCATGAAGTTGCGCAATCCTACAAAATCAAACTGATTGTAGTGATAGAGCGAATAATTAGTGAAGGCCAAATATACCGAATACAGATTGGGCAACAGGCTCAATACAGCGACTAAGATAAGTGCTGGGGCCAAATATGCGTAAGGAACTAGTCCAGATCTCTTCATCTTGCTCTCTACTCCAACATAAGTTCAATCTTTTGCACAATGCGATCGTAATTTGATTTTAACTCTGCGGCAGGCTCAACTTGTCCCTTTGTTATGAGATCCAAGCTCTGGCCAGTCGGCTCCCAAATTTGGCTGACGGCGGGGTGGGTCGGCATAGGAGTGGCGTTGGCACATATCTGAGCGAAGGATAAAATATCCGGATTATCCTTGCATAACTCCAGGGAACCTGTTTTGGCTGGAGGTCTTCCTGAGGCCATACTCATCTCTGCCACTTTCTCGTCGGTTTCTAAGAAGGAGATCAATTTAGCGGCTTCGTCTCTGTGTTTGGCGTATTTGTTGAGCATAAAGCCCTGTACGCCTAACACGGGTTTAGGAATATTGCCAGAATCCGTTATAGGGAAGGGGTCTATGGCGTAATTAATCTTCTTATCTTTTTTAACATCGAGCAAAAACCAGGGGCCATCTACGACCATAGCGGCTTTGCCCTCTCTGAAGATTGTCTGAGAAATGTTGTTAGTAGCTCCTAGAGGGATGAGTTTGTATTTAGATACCAGATCACGCAAAAATTCTACGCCCTTCAGAGTTCCAGGAGTGTCTAAACCTATGTCTGTAGGAACGTAATTGCCACTTTCATCTTTACCTAACAGGTAAGAACCTTCGGCTGTCAAGAAGGGCAGAGAAAAATAGAGATTTTTGACTTCGAAATAGAAGCCGCGAATGTTACCCTTCGATTCTTCCTGAATCTTTTGGGCCTGCTCTATGAGTTCTTTCATGGTGTTAGGCCGTTCGGGAATCAGATCTTTGTTGCGGAAGATGGCGATGCACTCCATACAGAGAGGGGCCTGGTAGGTTTGACCATTAAACTTAACGCTGTCGAGGGCAACGGGGAAGAACTCCTCTTCGTTGATCGTGCCTTCAGGTATAGGGTCTAACATACCCGCAGTAGCCAGTGCACCTTCCCAGTCTTGAGGACCGAGTACTAAATCTGGTCCCAAACCAGCGGGAGCGGCGATCAGGAACTTGTTGCGCAAATCGTTATAAGGCACTTTGAGGACATCAACTTTGATACCCGTAGCCTTAGTGAACTCATCACACTGCTTTAGGAGGGTAGGATACTCAGCGTCCATACCCGTCCAGACCTTTATGGCATTGGCTTGCTCTTCGTCTTGCGAACTTTTACAGCCAACAGAGATGAGGCAGGCGAAAATAACCAGAACTACAAAAAACAATAGACGACGCATGAATCGCCCCTTCTATTTTTTACCTCTATTTCCCCCTATTATTTTTCCTCGCTTACTAGAAGGGAAATTGATAAAGCAGAGAAACAGCGGGCCGTTATATATGTTTTCGTGTACTTTTTGGAGGAATTAAATGTCAGTACGTGTTGCTATTAACGGTTTCGGTCGTATCGGTCGTCAGGTTGCCAAGATGCTCATTGAAAATTACAGCGATGTCGTAGAGTTGGTGGCTGTAAACGATCTCACTAATCCCGATGTTTTAGCTCACCTTTTCAAGTATGATTCCAATTATGGTATCTTCAAGGGTGAAGTTGAAGTTAAGGAAGGCAACCTCGTTATCAACGGTCACGAAGTTAAAGTTTTGGCTGAGCGCGATCCTAAGAATTTACCCTGGAAAGACCTCGGTGTAGAGTATGTTGTTGAGTCTACTGGTCTCTTCCGTGATCGCGAGAAGGCTTCCATGCACTTCACTGCTGGCGCCAAGAAGGTTATTATCAGTGCTCCTGCTAAGGGCGAGGACATCACTATCGTTATGGGTGTCAACCATGACAAGTACGAGGCTGATAAGCATAATATTATTTCCAACGCCTCTTGTACGACTAACTGTTTAGCTCCTTTTGCCAAAGTTTTGAACGATGAGGTTGGCATTGAGCGTGCTTTGATGACCACAGTTCACTCTTACACTAACGATCAGCGTATTTTGGATCTTCCTCACAGTGATTTGCGCCGCGCTCGTGCCGCCGCTCTCTCTATGATTCCTACCACTACTGGTGCGGCTAAAGCTGTAGCTTTGGTTATTCCCGAACTCAAGGGTAAGTTCGATGGTTTCGCTATGCGCGTTCCTACCCCGACCGTCAGTGTCGTCGATTTGGTAGCCCACGTTCGCAAAGAGGGCGTGACTAAGGAAGAGATCAACAATGCCTTCCGCAAAGCCGCCGCTGGCCACATGAAGGGCGTTCTCGGTGCTTCTGATGAGCCTTTGGTCTCTATCGATTACAAGATGGATCCTCGCTCCAGTATCGTTGACCTCGGTTTGACTATGGTTCAGGATCAGATGGTTAAAGTCGTGGCCTGGTACGACAATGAGTGGGCTTACTCTAATCGTGTAGCTGACTTACTCTGCTATATGGCTACTGGCAAGTATCACATCACTGAGCGTTAAGCTTAATTGAGTCTCTAGCCCGGCTCGTCCGGGCTTTTGTTTTGCAAAGGAAAGAGAAATGAGCAAGTTTGATACTATTCGCGATATTGATCTCAAGGGCAAGCGCGTTTTAATGCGCGTGGATTTTAATGTTCCTTTAGATGGTGAAAAAGTTACTGATGATACTCGCATTAGGGCGGCTCTGCCTACTATCGAAGCCGTTTTGAAAGAGGGAGCTTCAGTTATTTTGATGTCTCATTTAGGGAGACCTAAAGGAAAGAAAGATCCTAAGTATTCTTTGAAGCCTGTGGCCGCTCGTTTGGCTGAAGTTTTGGCTAAAGAAGTTATTATGGCTCCTGATTGTATCGGCGAAGAGACAGAGAAGTTGGCTAAGGAGCTCAAGCCTGGTCAAGTCCTCCTTTTAGAAAATGTTCGCTTCTATGCTGAAGAGACGGATAATGATCCTGAGTTTGCTAAAAAGTTAGCCGCTTTGGGTGATATTTACGTCAACGATGCTTTCGGTTCGGCTCACCGCGCTCACGCTTCTACCACAGGTGTGGCCGCCTATCTGCCCTCAGTTGCCGGTTTGCTTATGGAGAAAGAGCTCAAAGAACTGGGTACCCTCTTAGAGGATGCTGAGGCTCCTTTTGTAGTCTTGTTAGGTGGTGCTAAGGTATCTGACAAGATCGGAGTTATGGAGAACTTGATCGGCAAAGCTGACTACATATTGGTCGGTGGCGGTATGGCCTTCCCCTTCTTGAAAGTGCACGGTATGGAGATTGGCAAGTCTCTGTGTGATGGCGACTTAGAGATTCCCAAGCGCATTGAAGCTAAAGCCGCTGAGACTAAGACTAAGATCGTATTGCCCGTAGATGTTGTAGCCGCTGAAGAGTTTGCAGAAAATGCTCCCAGTGTGGTTGCCGATGTTGAGGCCATACCTGCCGATAAGATGGGCTTAGATGTCGGTCCTAAGACGGTAGCTAAGTTCCAGGAGATTATTGCTCAAGCTAAGACGATCTTTTGGAATGGCCCTATGGGTGTCTTTGAGAAGAAGCCTTTCGATAAGGGTACTCGCGAAGTTGCCGAGGCGGTGGCCCACTCTCAGGCTCGCAGTGTAGTCGGTGGTGGCGATTCCGTGGCCGCTCTCACTCAAGCTGGTTTAGCTTCCCAGGTTACTCACGTTTCCACTGGTGGTGGTGCTTCCTTAGAGTTTGTCGAGGGTCGTCAGCTTCCCGGTGTAGTTGCTCTTACTAAAAAATAGGGAGGGATAGACGTGCGTACTCCGCTTTTAGCCGCTAACTGGAAGATGAATATGGCTCGCCAGGATGCTCATAAGTTAGTAGAAGATCTGCTGGCTAAGGTTAATGGTGTCAGTGGTCGTGACATAGCCATATGTCCTCCTTTCCATCTTTTGGCTGATATAGAAAAGTTGATCGAAGGTCGTGATAGTATCTATTTAGGAGCTCAAGATCTTTACTGGAAAGATTCTGGAGCTTATACTGGTGAAGTGTCCGCTCCCATGCTTTGTGATGTCGGTTGTAAGATGGTAATAATCGGTCACTCCGAGCGCAGAGCTATGTTCGCTGAGACGGATCAAACTTGTTTCAATAAGATTGCCGCCGCTATATCTCATAAACTTGTTCCTATACTCTGTGTAGGTGAGAGTTTGGAGGAGCGTGAGGCTGGCAAGACTGAGGAGAAGGTTGTTGCTCAGTTGCGTGCTGATTTGCAGGGCCAGAAGATCGAGAGTGGTGATCAGTTGGTTATCGCTTATGAGCCGATCTGGGCTATTGGTACGGGCAAGACCGATTCTCCAGAAAATGCCAATAAGACCATGATTATTCTGCGTCAAACCTTAGCAGAAATTTTTGGTGCAGAGATCGCCCAGCAAGTTCGCTTGCTCTACGGTGGTTCTGTCAAACCAGAAAATATCGCTGGTTTTATGAATTGTGAAGAGATTGACGGTGCTTTGGTCGGTGGAGCTAGTTTGAAAGCTGACAGCTTTGCTAAAATCGTCAATTATTAAAATTTAAAGGAAATTAGTATGTATTTAGACCTCTGTCTGTGTATATGGTCCTTTTTAGGTCAGGCTCCAGTTCCTCAAGTAGCTACTGAGGCTACTAGTACCGCCGCCACTGCCGCTCAAACTAGCGGTGGAGGTTTTAATTGGACCCGTTACATCTTCATGGTCGTTTATTTGATGGTGTGCTTCGGTTTGACTGCTGTTGTCATGCAACAAGAGCAAAAGAGCGGTGGTTTGCAGGGTATGCTCGGTGGGGGAGGTGAAGCCCCCGATCATAAGTACCAGGGCAAGAAGAGTTTCGAAGAAAACTTGAAGATAATCGGCAATTATTTAGCTGTCTTGTTCGTTATTCTCTCCGTAGCTATGTCTTACGTGATGAAATAATGATTTAACGACAAAACAAAAAAAGAGAGGTGCGAATATTTGGTCCGTGCCTCTCTTTTTTGTTTTTTACGATCTTACAAATCTAATCTGATACTCAATAAGGGGGCATGCTGTTGGGCTCCGTATACATCTGTGTCACCAGGTGAACCAGATTTTTTAGTGCGGCTCATGCCTATCTTGATTGCTTTGGCTGGTGGGAAGTAAAGAATCTTCTCAATAGCTGAAGGATCTATTTTATAGGCCGCAGCCACGTTTTGAGCATTGATCAGATTGCCCGCTTGTACTTGTTCGAAGACCTCACGATCTTTGAAGATAATATCTAAGGTCAATTTGAACGGACTGGAATTCTTACTGCGTATCACTTGGGCTATTTCTGGTAAAGTCTTCATCTCTTAATCCTCCACTCTTTTTACTTTATCACCATCAATATCGAACACTTCATCACTGAAGAGAGCGGTGGGATCGTCTACGTCTAACAGGTGATAGAGGCAGAACTCATAGCAAGGTCCCATAGGTGTATCTGAAGGAGAGAAGGGGAAAGCCAAATTTCCGGCAGTGGAGATTCTTCCCTCATATCCGTAGTGCAAGAAGGTGGAGCGAGTGATCGAGCAGACGGTATTGGCTTGTTCCTGGGTGTCGGCCAAAACTTCCATGACTATGCCCAATTCATGAGGCAGAGGATAATCGCCGTGCTCCAAATCGCCCATAACTCCGTTTTTACCGTAGATGTGGAAGAATACTTTACTCTTGCCTTGAGCATTCTCGCGCTCCAAGAGGTGTTCTACTCGATCTTTAACCTGTTGGCAAACTTCATCTATCTTGCTGATCAAAATGGGATCGTGAGTGCCGCAGACGGAGATTGTGCGGTAACCGACACAGCGTGAACCTTCTAACTTAACCTGATACTTGGGGGTGGGTACGAACTTTGTTCCTCTGACCTCTACGCGCCCATCACCTAACTCGGTGAAGGTTACGTTGGTGAGATCTAAACTGCCGCCAGGGCCAGGGAGGTGGAAAGGATCGCTCTTCTCATAGAGCGTGTGAGCAGCGGTGGATTGGGCGGTAAATTTGCGTTCTGGACTCAAGGCCTGGAGTATGAAGGAGTCCTCTTTGAGTATGCCTATCACAGAATCTGAACCAGATCCGGGAGTAGCCGCAATAGCCGCACACTCTAAGATCTTTCCCAAGTGGGTTGCTAAAGCGCGGTCATAACCTTCAGCTATGGGACGAGCGGAGAAACATGAGGGATCGTAACAGCGACCTCCCAAAATCACCTGACAACCTTTAGAGATCATCTTTTGTAATGGCTCAGGACCCATCTGCGCCACGATGTAAGGACACTGACGAACCTCTTCTTCAGTAGGTACGGGCTGATCATCCAGAGGAAGCAAGGCTCCCTCTTTGATACCCTTGACGACCTCTTCTACGTCTACATCGGCGTAGACCACGCCCATGCGGAACTTCAAGTTCTCTTCCTTGGCAATCTCCTCAATTATGGCCCTGCACCAATCAACGTGAGGACGGGCTCCCGAACCGCCAGCCGTACCGATAACGATAGGTATATTCTTTTTTATACCGTTTACCAACATGGCGCGGAGATCGGACTTTACGCCCAGTCTGTCTGTAAAGGCCTTGCCCGCTCCCAAGTAGTAGGGGCCAGGATCGGTAGAACCAGCATCGACGGCGATTAAATCTGGATTCTCTTCAATGCCGCGCTGAAAGGACTCGGCGGGAAAACCATAACCTAAAATAGCGGTTGGCGATAAAATTTTGTACTCTTTCTTAGCCATCTTCTTGACTCCATCTATTTAGTGACGATGTTGCAACATAGCGCAAATTCTGGAGATCTCGTTGCGCACGATCATGAAGCCCTCATCGAAGCCCATGCCAGGTTTAGCTAAGAGACGCTCGGAGCGCACACCCATAGCTACGTGAACGCAGGCTTTGGCGGAAAGATCCGTCTCGTTGCAAGTTCCTCCTTGATAGGCTTCCATTCCGTGAGCTTTGCAGTACAAGACGGCTTCAGCGGTGTTGTGCAGACTGCCCAGATCGGGTGTCTTAATCTGAACCATATGACAGCATTTAGCGTCTGTAAAGGCTACCACATCTTCGTAAGTGTTGCACCATTCATCGGCCACAGTCTTCACGCCGACACCTAACTTATCCAACTCTATCTTGAGGGCTAAGAGGCTATCGATCTGTTTCTGACGCTCGCCCATATCCATAGGCCCTTCGATGTAGAGCTGGAATGGTTTGGCCTGTTCTTCCAACTTGCCTAAGTAGGCGGCCATCTTTTTAGGATCGTGATCGAAGGCTAAACCTATTGTACCGTATACATCTATATGGAGATCGGGGTGATAATTGCTACGCGGGGCGAGCTTTTGAATGCGTTCGGACAACCACTTGACGTATTCAAGGAGCTTCTCACCTTGACGGCCTAACTTAGTTTCCACGTTGTTGATGAGGGCGTGGGGGAGAACATCTGCACCTTTTAAGATCATCTTATCGACATTGTTATAGCGATCATCGCCCGATTGAGCGAAGATAGGCACTGGTTCGGCCACTAAAGGCAGACCGTATTCAGAAGCGACAACTTCGACCATGAGCTTATGTTGAGCTTTAGCCACAGCGTCTAAGATAGCTCCTGATAAACCGTAACGCACCGCTGTGTGCAAAGGTTTGCCATTGACTTGCATATGATCAAACTCAGCGGCCAACTCCCTAAAGCTGGTCAATTCGCGGCCGATCAACTTAGGCACGATATGTTCTTGCATAAACGGAATGTAAGTTTGCGCTAAGAAGAGGGGATCGCGCCCTCCCGCTCCTGAGTACTGTACTGCCGCACAATCTCCCATAGCTACTTGGCCATCTTCCAAGAGGAGCATGACCGAGATAGATTCGCCCGATTGACGGATGGCAGAGAAACCAGGAGTCTGAGCTTGGCCCGTGTAGACGAAGCCATCATGATCTACTCCGCTCTTAATAGCCTTTTGATCATCAAAGAAAAAACCAGTGCGACCTGCCGATAGGCAGACATCAACTATACGCATTTAATTTACTCTCCTCTATTTCAATTACGAATTACGCATCAAAAATTACGAATTTATCTTAAGCTCTCGGATGTCCGACCAAGCGTCCTTTACTGACAGCATAAACATCATCAATCAACATGTGGTAAGATGGTTTGCGTCCTTCCTGCTGTCCTCTCTTCTCGATCAATTCTCTGTGATAAGCCTTGACGTTGTCTGTGGCGGGGATATTGCCCCAGTCTAAGATCCTCACCGCTCCTAAACTGTCACGCACGGGCATAATCTTACCCTTATTGAAACGCGAGGGAGCGAAAGGTACATCGATCAGGCCGCCGCTAAAAGCTCGTACACACGCTTGAACTAAATCGCCTTCACCCAACTTTATGACGTTATCTAAGATAGTTCTGACCTCTTCTTTAATGAGATCTATCTCTGTTTGCAGAGCCTTTTCGCAGATAAAGACCTGTTCTGCTAACATATTGACTACCTGTTTAGTGGCTTTTATGCCCTGCAAATTGGCCTCAGCTGTAGGAATGCCTCGCGCCTCGTGAGGGGTCTTTACTATAACTTTGGTAGCTTTGGAGAGAGCGGCGATAGCACTGCCCCAACTTATGACGGCGAAGGCTTTGGCTTCATCTTCAGGGAAGCCACCCATCCACTGATGGAAGACAGTCGTCAACTGATAGTCGGAGAAGTTGTACTTTTGGAAATATTCATGAGACAGCTCTCTCAAAGAGACTATGGCGGCAACATCTTGGACTAAGTTACCCAATTGGCCGTAACCCAAAGTTATGCAACGCACTCCCTGCTCCAAGGCCAAAAGTCCTTCAAGTATGGCCACGGCTGTAGAGATACAGGGCGGAACCAGAGAACCAGTCAGAGGTCCGAAAGGCTCGCGGTTGATACGTACCCCCTTCTCCTCGTAGTAACCGCAGAGGCGATCTACGTACTGCCAGGCCTTTAATGACAGCTCTAGAGGAACTTTCTTGGCGTAGGGGATGTTGTAGGAAATACCGCCGCCTTCGAAGGATGTAAAGCCTGCCGCTAAGGTTATCTCTGCCAAAAGGCGAGCGTCTGGCGTTCCGTGGCGCACCTGCAGGGGACGTTTGAGTGATTCAACCACGCGGCGACACTCTTTTACTCCGTGGTTTACAGCGGGAAAACCATTCAAAAGTGAGTGGCCTGCCTCTAGAGACCTCTCGATACCTTTCTGGGCCTCATCGTAGTGGTTTAGACGGGTGTAAGCATCGATGGTAGTTGGCAAGAGATCCGCTTCAGTCTCTAATTTCTGCAGAAGGGCGATATGCTCATCGACTAAGGCCACTCCAGCGCGAGGCTGTACTAAGACCCTGCCCTCAGAATCGGCCTCTTTCAAAACTTGAGTGAACTTCTTCTCAGAGGGAATATTTTCGTGGTAATGGACAGCCTCTTTTAGGTCTACATCTTTGCCAGTGGGCCAGGCATTTAAAACCTCTGCTCGTTCTGCAAAAAATCTTTCCTCAGATATAAAATTAGCTTCCATAGATCGCGCCTCCTTACAGATTTCTTAAAGCAAACTTTCTAAAGCGGTATTTACAGCTAATAAACGATAATCTTTAACTAAATTACCCAGGAGTGGGAATATGTAATCTTTGTCCCTGACATACTTGAACTCTTCTGGTACCAAGAGGAAACTGTCGGGGGTATCTGTGCGCTTGAGAACATCGGGGATAGTGAAATTTTCAATTTTGGAGAGATAACCGCCTGAACCAATGATGGTAGAGACCTGGCGGAGATCCTTACCCTCCTGCACAAAGGCTTCTCCCATAGCTGTAAAGACGCGCCTCAATTTACCAGCGTGGCGGCGCAGGGCCTCTCCCACACAAGCACCAGCTAGAGCGGCATCGAAGGCCTTTTCTTGTTTGCTCTCTCCTAAATAAGATGTGTCTTTGTCTACTTTGTCGACAAATTCGGCCATCCCCTCGATCTTTTGCAGATAAGGAGCAACCTTGTAAGTAGAAAGAGCGGAGACGCGCATACCCAGATCGCCTTCTACCGTGCGTTTTACTTCAGGCTCTGGCAAGCCTCGGAACATCACGCTCTCCAGGGACTTAACAGCTTTACTGCAGGAGTAGACATCTGTAGTAGCCCCACCCATATCGAGGAGCATGAACTCTCCAAATTCGGGCTTAACTTCATGAATTGCCTCGACTAAACTCAGGACAGCAAAAGGTGTAGGATTGGGATCGTGTCCTATCTTATCGACCACTGTATTTAACCCGCGCCCCTTAACTATGCGGCGCAAGAATATATCTCTAATTATATCTCGCGCTTGATCTGTGTTAGTACGATCTAATTCTGGCAGAATGTTCTCTGCCAGATGCACCTCAAAGTTGCGAGAACTGAAAAGTTCTTCAACCTCATCGGCTAAAACACTATTCCCCGCGTAGATTAAAACAGACCTTTTAGAGAGGATCTCACTCTTTGCTAAAATGCGGCTATTGTGCTGGACGTACGCTTCATTGCCCCCTTCAGTACCGCCAGAGAGCAGAATTATATCTGGCGGGGCCGCTTCTAAGGAAGATACATCTCTCTTAGTGAGCTTGTAAGCGTAAACTTTATCGATACGTCCACCCGCTGAAAGGGCTGTGAGCTTAGCGGCTTTGAGCGTTAAAGCTGGAACTATGCCTAGGGCAGCTATTCCCAGTCCACCTTTAGCTGAAGAAGAAAAGTATACAGGTACACCACTCAGATCCGTCGTTCCTAAACTGGTAAGTTGAGAACAGACCTCGTTAAACCCATTAGGCAGATAATCAACAGTGGTAGGATGGACAGCTCGAGACTCCAAACGGAAAGAGTTGTCTCCTTCTTGCCAGCTGAACAGAGCTCCCTTTGTGTAAGTTGAACCTATGTCGATAGAGATTACGTAATTCACTGCTCTGGAAAACGCTCTTGAATATCTTCTTTTAATAGTTTCACTACTTCTTGGAGATCAGATTCTGGAGTGAAGACTCTATCGAAACCCATATTTTTAAATTTGGCCTCGGTTTGAGCGTAATCGACTTTACCGATAACCAGGTTTCCTCCAACATAGAGGATTATGTCGTCTAAACCGCGCTCGATACAGCGTTCCCGCATACCCTCGCAGTCTAATTCACCCTGACCGTACAGTGAAGAAACCAAAATAGCCTTTGCATTAGTCTCGATGGCCGCATCGATATACTCATCTTGAGAGACCATAACTCCCAAATTTACTACGTTAAAACCGCCCTCTGTAAAGACACGGTACAAAATAGCATTGCCGACTGCGTGACAATCGGAACCTATAACACCCAACACGATAGTTGATCTTTTATCTGTAGACATAACTACGAATTTTAGAGTAAAAAAAAGTTAGTCCTGCTTGCATAAGGCAAACGATACTAACTTTTGGCATATTTTTTAGATAGCTGGAAATTTTAGTTTAGTTTTTTAGCTGAGTGAAATATTTATTACGTTGGTTTGATCGAGCAGAAGAATTACTAATATATCGATTTTAGTTTTTTAGCCAATTTTAAATCTTGACAAGCAGTGCAATATCATGTAGTATTCACTCAGACTGATAGACGTATTTGATGGTTTTCACCTTTTTGTTGTCTGTCAATGTTATTATAGATGTTTATGTTTGGAGGAGTTTCAATGTTCCGTTCTTCTCGTAAAGGTTTTACTCTAATTGAGCTCATGATCGTTATCGCTATTATCGCGATTTTGGCTGCTATCTTGGTTCCTAACTTCATTCGTGCCCGTGCCCAAGGTCAGTTGACTTCTTGTAAGTCCAACCTCAAGAATATGGCTACTGCTTTGGAAATGTATTCCACCGACCACAATGGTCAGTATCCTATCAGTGGTAGCTGGAGTGCTTCTAACAGCATTAACCGTCAGTCGGCTTCTGGTGGTATACTTGGTGCTTATTTGAAGCAAATGCCTACCTGCGCTGGTAGCGGTACTTCTAGCTATGAGTACACTTCTACTCACAATCCTGATACCTACACCTTATGGTGCAAGGGTACCAACCACGTTGCCGCTGGTTTGACCGATAGTAACTATCCTGAGTACGATGCTTTCATCGGTTTGATCGAGCAGAATAAATTCTAATATATCGATTGTAGTTTAGTATGATGGGAGTCCCTAGCGGGGGGCTCCTTTTTTGTGACCAAATAGGACTGGATATTATTCATTTTTTGCTGGTTTCAAATTTAATTTAATAACTTTTGTTCTTAAAGGTTTTTGTTCTGTTAAATAGAAACGCGGATTAATGTGTCTGTCTCGTGTCTTGAGTATGTGCAAAGAAGGGAGGTGCGGTTGAGTGGATTTTCTAGGTAAGTTTTTTAAACAGTTATTCAACAAAGAGAGAGAAGAATTTTACGGAATAGATGTCGGTAGCAGTACTATAAAGATTGTTAGTATTGCGAAAAGTGGCAAGGGTTTTGAGTTTACGCGCTGTGCTGTATGTCCTACACCTCCTGCAACAGTTAAGAATGGTTCTGTAGTTGATGCTCAATCTTTGAGCGATGTCATTCGTGAAATATTAAAAGATAATGGCTTCCCTGTCGATAGTCGGGTTGTGGCTTCTGTTTCTGGGCAGTCCGTCATTGTCAGACCGATACATATGCCCAAGATGTCGAGTAAAGAATTGAAAAGTGCTATAAAATATCAAGCTGATAATTATTTGCCTTATTCTCCAGATGATGCTTTAATTGATGGAATAATAATTCGTGATACTTTGCCTGAAGAGCCTAATCAAATGGAAGTCCTTTTTGTAGCCGCTCCACAGGAAATTTTAACTAACACCAGAGAACTTATAGAACTTGCTGGTGCTACTGTCGAATCTGTTGATTTAGAACCATTTGCTATACTTAGAGCTCTAAATGAAAGCAATCCTGAACTTTGTGCTAGTGATAAAAATATTGCTGTGGTTAATTTAGGAGCTTCTTTTGGAAGTATAAGCGTATTTAAAAATGGTACTCTTCGTCTCAGCAGAACTATTTCTGTGGCTGGTAATGATTTTACTAAAGCATTAGGTAAAGAATTGAATTTATCTTTTGAAGAGGCTGAAAAATTCAAAATTGAGAAGTGTGTAGTCTTGGTCGGTGAAAACTCCGAGCCTGTGTCTCCAACTACACAACGTGCTTTTAAATATATTTTGCCTGTTTTAGAAGAGTTGGGGAAGGATATTAAGCGTTCCATAGACTATTATCAGTCTCGAAAACAAGATGAGTCGGTAGATGTCATTATTCTGTCTGGTGGTGCAGCCAGGTTGAAAAATATCGATGTCTATTTGTCAGATAAGTTAAATATCGAGTGTCATATAGCGAATCCATTCAAGAATATTTCGATTGCGAATGTTCAGAATGTTGCCGCTGGTGAACTCGAGGTACTTGCGCCTATGGTTATGGTTGCAGCTGGTCTGGCATTGAGGAAGGTTAATGCTTGATGCTATGTGAAGGTTGCACAAATAACCAAGCAGATACTCCAAAGGGAGGTGCATGATGACCATAAAGGTCAATCTACTGCCTACTGAACGCAAGAGGTTTACTTTCGATCCATTGGTAGCGGTTCTAGTTGTGCTCGTTTGCGCTGCGTTGTTTGCGTGTGCTATGTACAGTTCTTCTCTGCAATCTGAAAAGCAGAAGTTAGAAGCGGTCAAAGCGCAGATAAATGCGGATATTGAAAAGGTAAATCAGAGCATACCTGAGATTGATAAAACCAAAACAGAGATAAGTAAGCTGAAAGGTGAAATCGAAGTTATCAAGGGACTAAAGTACGATCCCGTACGTTATGGTAATCTTTTGACTGAAGTAGGGAGAGTCTTGCCCGAGAATACTTACATTGGTAGCTTGAGTGTAGAACCATCGACTTGTAGTGTGAATTTTAGCGGTAGTGCTATTCACAAGCCAGGTATGGCTCCTTTGGCTACGATCGCTGAGTTGATGAAGAAGATAGAGGATTCTAAAATGTTTACTGATTCTTCACTCTCTTCTACTTCTCAGCAAAAGTTTAGTTCTGGTGCAGTGGGCTTTAGTTTCCAAATAGAAGCTCATTATAATCCTGATGTGGCCGCTGGTTTGGCTAAGGATTCTGATGTTTCTAAGAAAAATGCTGGTGACAGCGATGAAGGATAGAAAATAGGATAGGGAGGTAATGGCGGTGAACTTGAATGCACCTGTTAAATGTGTTGTTGCTCTCTTGATCATTGCTATCTGTGTTGGTGTGTTTTATTTTGCTGACTGGCAAGGTAAAATGGAAGATATAGAGCGAGTCGTCAAAGAAAACGAAAGTTTGACAGCTGAGCTTGCCGATAAGCGTAAACAGATAGAGGAACTTCCTCGTCTTACCAAAGAAAAACAAGAGTTAGAGGCGGAATTGGCTCGTGTCGTTCAGACTAATCTGGTTCCAGAGAAGGCTGAGATGTTTGTGGCCAATTATCTAAAAGAGATAGAAAAGTTGATCACTGAGGAGAGTTATCGCACAGGTGATAAATCTTTGGAGATCCTTTCTATCACTCCTGGTGCTCTCACTCAGAAAAATTCTGAGGGTTCTGAGGGTGAATCTTCGGATGATGGAGAGGGCGGTTCTGATATTCTCAAATCGTTCCCAACTCGTACATTCCAGATGACTATGAACGGCAAGTACAACACTCTTATTGAATTTCTCTACCAGTTGGGCGATTTGCGTTTAGAGCGTTTAGTTACTATTGATAAGATCGCTCTTGCTCCAGGAAGCTCTGACAAACCTGGTGAGAGTCCAGTTTTGAGTATACAGATCCCTATAACGGCTTATTTGAGACAGTGAGGTTAAGAACTCTATGAACTTATCCAGATTTAGTTTCAAAAATGGCTTTAGGTTTGTGGCTGTGTCTTTAGCCTTGTTGGCTTGTACAGCTTGTGGCGGTTCTGGTTCTGACAGTACGTCATCCTCTGTTAGCAGTGAAGTCGAAGTTGCAGGTAATGCTGACAAAGGCGAAGTTGCTACAGCGGATAGCGGAGAAAATAAGGTTGATGAAGGACAGAAGGAAGTTGCTACTGCTGAGGGAGAAAATGCTAGTGCTGCCGTAGGTGAAGCACCTTCTGAAGGAACTGAGGGTGTCTCTGGTGAGACTCCAGAGACTAAGAAGGCTGAAGTTAAGGTTGCTACTCCGAAACGCAAGTTGGTGGCGCGTCGTGATCCGTTTGTGGATATTAGTGTTGCGCCAGTTGTTGTGGCTCCCAGCGATAAGGTTCGTTTAGCCAATCTTTCTGCGGCTGAACGTGCTTCGTACCAACAGAAGATGGCTAATGTAAAGCCTGTTAAGCCTAAAGTAGTTGTTAAGGTTGTTAAGCCTAACATAAGTGTCAATGGTATCGTCAGAGGTGATGCTGGTTATGAGGCCATAATCAGTGATGGCTCTCAGACGCGTCTAGTCCATGTCGGTGAACAGATAGATAAATATAAGATTCTCGATATAAATCCTGAAAGTAAGACGGTCACTTTGGGGCTCGGTAAAGAGCATAAGTTTGTCTATAACTTAGAAAAAGAGGTCTTTAGGACAAGTAAGGATTCTTAGTTTTCTTGTTTTGATTCTGTTGATCAGATATTTTTATATTAATAAAAACACGGCCAGATCTCGAGGGTGTCTGTCCGTTATAGAATTAGGCTTCAGATTTTTCTTTTGAGATTCTGAGGTACACCCTCGAGGAAAGAAACTTAGGTTTCTATTAATTAAAAAGTTCTTAAATGAACGTGATGGCCAATAGGAGGTGGGTAAAACCAATGCTCTTGTCCAAGCGTAGAAGCATTCAGCTTCTGTTTGCGTGTCTGATGGCCGTGGGACTATTGTTCTCCTTGTCTATGGCTACGACAGCTGAAGGCAATGCTGCGACCATTAATAGCGTTAATTACAAACTAGATAACAGTAAAGGTGTTATCAATGTAGT
Organism: bacterium; assembly: GCA_017444165.1. Taxonomy (GTDB): domain Bacteria; phylum Vulcanimicrobiota; class Xenobia; order Xenobiales; family Xenobiaceae; genus RGIG3641. The sequence continues at coordinate 25,745 of JAFSXH010000280.1, forward strand.
AGCTAACGCCAGTGCACCTATTCAGTATAGGCAGCAGAGAACGGGCGATGCCGTCTGTGTAGAGATCTCTCCTGCTGTTTTAGGTAGTGACGTAAAGAGAAACCAGGACGTAAATACTGGTTTATTAAAAAGCATAGCTGTATCTCAGACTTCTGCTGATGTCGTGCTAGTGCGCATGAATGTCAGCAATGTTCCTAAGACTAGTTCTTGTACTGCTTTGGCAGAAGGAAAGGGTGTCAGTATCTCTCTCTCTCGTGATGAGGTTGCTAGTGCGGAAGTTACGAAAGCATTAGTTGCTCAAGCGAGTAATGCTCCTGCAGTCAAGGTTGCTCCCAAGATGGCTGCTCCTAAAGCTGTGGCTAAGGCTGCTCCTGCCAAGCCCGCTAAGGTTAAAGTTGTCAATATGGAGTTTGTCAATGCTGACCTGGTTTACATAGTAAAATTTTTAGCCAAAGAGATGGGACGCAATGTGTATGTTGCTCCCGATGTACAGGGTTCTGTTACTGTTACTTTAAAGAACGTGCGTCCAGAGGGTGCTTTGGCGTTAGTTTTGAAGATGCAGGAACCTCCCTACGATTATAAGATTGTTGATAACACCATAATTGTAGGTACTACAGAGAAGTTGGCTACTATTGCCGATAATATTCTCACTCCCAAGACTAAGTCCAGTGCTGTGAGAAAGAATATGGCTGAGCAAGAGTTTGTTCTTGAAGCTGCTCCTGCCGCTGGTGTTATGGATTTCTTGAAAGGTCAGTATCCTGATGTAATCTTCACGCCTCATCCGACTATCAATGGTTTCTACGCCAAGGGTACTAAAGATGAGTTGTTGGAGATCAAAGGTAAGTTGCCTAACTTAGATCAGGTTCCTCCGCCACCGCCGACTCCTCGTCGCGAGTATTTCTCCATTAACTATGGTAAGATAGACGAAATTCAGGGATTGGTATCCACTTTGGTTCCTGGCGTTTCCATGTCTAAGGATTCTCGTTTAAGCTTGCTGATTGTCGAAGGAACTGATGCTGAGATTGAGCAAGTCCAAGAAGTTTTGGCCAATATCGATAAGCCCCTCAAGCAAGTCATGTTGGACTTCAAAGTTGTGGAACTCAATGAAACTGGTTCTAAGAGCTTAGGTATAACCTGGTCTGGTGGTGACAGTGGTTCTATGGGAGCTTTCACGACCACTTTTGCCGAGCTCGTTCCTCCTTTGTTCTATGATCCTGAGAGAATCGGTGGCGGTGGAATGAGTGCTGAAAACTTGTCTACCATGAGTATAGGTTCTTTCGGACGTACTCCTTTCTTGATCCAGGCTTCTATGTCTTTCGCTGTTGAAAACAGTGATGGTAAGTCTTTGGCTTCTCCTCGTATTGCCACTCAGAGTGGTGAAAAGGCTGAAGTTAATGTCGGTCAGAACTATCCTATAGTTTACTACGATCCTCGTTCTGGTAACTTCCAGGTCCAGTATATACAGATTGGTACTAGACTTACTGCTACTCCAGAAGTTAAAGACGATGGTTATGTGATTATGGAACTTGCGCCTACGACTTCTAGTGCAGGTAGCTTGATTAACAATCAGTATCCTATTACTTATGAGCGCAGTACTAATGCTAAGGTGCGTGTAAAAGATGGCGATACCATAGTTTTAGCAGGCTTGATCAGTGATTCAGAGAGAAATTCTGTAAGTAAGTTGCCTTTACTTGGAGATCTTCCACTAATTGGAGCTCTCTTCCGCTTTGAGAGTCACAATGCTGATCGCAGTGAAGTTGTCTTTATGGTCACTCCTCACATTATGGATTAGCGTTTAGATTGCAATAAAAAAGATAGATTACATTTTGTGTAGTCTATCTTTTTTTTATTTCCATTGTTTTGTCGTTATGCTACTCTTCGCACATCTTCACAGCTTGTTCAGCTGGCATATCTTTGAATATTATGTTGCTAAGGCCCTTGCAATACCTATCGCACATTAAGCTACAGATGGAGATGGAATCGAAAATCAAGTCATTTTCGAATACTGAATCCAAATCGATAGGTAGTAAGAAGCTGATTTTGTATCTTATTTCCCCGTCCCTAATATCGTATTCAAAATTACCTAAGGTTAAACCGTAGTTCGCTCTGCTCAAAAATTCTTGAATTTTATCACATTTTTTATTGTTTTGCAGAGGAAGGATTAAATAAACCGTTACGCAGTGATCTTTTGGAACGACGAGATACTTTTTAGTACCAATGCCGAACTGGAACACTCTTAGCTCTTCGTCGAAGAAGTAATTGAGTTCTCTGTTATTAAAATGATCTTTTATCTTATCAATAACAGTGTCTAAATCGTGACTATGCATCATCATCTCCTTACACTCTTTGATATAACGCGTGATTATTAATCTTTTTTATTAAATTTCCCGCTTTTTAATTTTAGAAGTAATTAACTTTTTCTTTTAGAAGGCATAAACATATTTGTGAATATTTTGAGGA
>JAFSXH010000281.1 GCA_017444165.1 bacterium
AGAAAGAAACGATAAAATAAAGGCAGAAAGATTAGAGCGCGGAGCCAAAATGGCCGATTGCGTAACTCGCCACAATGAGGAGGTAATTCGCAATAAAGTTAAGGACGAACGACTGATCATAAGTTGTAATTTAGAAGATACTATTTTATTTTTTAAATATCTCTTATCTAAATATGGTAATCGTGTAGATTTGGCCGTTTCAGCTTATCACAATGGCATAGCTAATAATGATGATATAATTTATTACTACTTGCGTACAGTCAAGGGTTTAGATTTAGAACCAGAAACGGATCCTAATCGTTATGGACTCCTTGAAGCTCTCGATCTTTATGATATTAAATATATCGATCTTTGGAATTACCAGAAGACTAGAGAGATCTTGTGCGGATTACGTACAGTTTATGGAGATAAAGCCAATGATGATAATCAAGATTTGGTCTTGCACGACGAATCAGATCTATATCCGTGGAAAGTTATCTCCTCTTATGCTGGTTACAAATCTGGCGATCAATTTGTCGGTGATATGCAGGAACGTTATTCTGGAACTTTAGATTTTTGTGAAGTAAAAGGACTGCCTAGTTACACCAGCATAGAACAATTGCAGACGGCTTTTGATGAAGCTATGCTCTGTGCTATTGAAAAGACACGCTACAATAATTTTGGAGTTGATGATATAAAGATAGCTGAAAAAAAGACTACAAAACCTTAAATAGAATTGACAGAGAAGAAGGTTGCGGCCCGCAAAGCGGCTGAAAAAAAGGCCGCCGAGAGACGAGCCGAGAGTATGTCCCAAAATGTAAAAGATAAATGCTGGTACGCCACTCCCGAACTCTCAGGTTATCTAGCTAACTTGCAAAGACGCTGGCGTTTAGCTTGCGGAAATACTAGAGTACGTCTGCCCTTACAAAATATCTCTGGTGCTTGGGGGTACAATATGGGCCACGATGCCTGCCCTGTCAAAGGTATGCAGGTTCACCAGAGGGGAGTAGCCGTAGATCTAATTTTAACAAAAGTACCTAATGCACAGAGAAAAATTTTAGAAAATCTTATTGTAGAAGATTTTCTTTTAGATTTTATCTACATGAAAAGATATGCTGAAGGTATCCATTTAGTCCTCAATCCGCGTTATGGGTCAGATTTTCTCGATATGTATGTTCAGAGAGTCTCCCCCGAAGGTAAGATAGCCCTCGCTAGAGAGGAACTTTTGGCCGAGGAAAATGCTAGACGCAAGACTGAAAACTCACAAGATAAGTTCTCTACTCAAGATCGAGACAAGGATGCCAACATACTCAACCGTGAACGCAAAGCTAAAAATGAAGCCAAATCTAGAGCCAGTGCGGCAAAAAAACGCATAAAAAAAGAGGACAAACAAGAAGATTTTACCTTAAAAGAAGAATCTTCTTCCTTCAATGCCACAGAGGAGGAAGAGGAGCTTTATGCGATACCTGATGAAATAGAGGATCATTCAGGTAAAGTTACTAGCAGAAAGACTACTAAGGAATCAGCTAACGATGTTTACAGCTTCTAACATAAAAAGATATTGCCTGGAAACTATTTTAATAATAGTATGCTGTTTGTTGCCAACTTACAGTTATTCTGCCGAACCGAACACTATCAGCAACCAAGCACGCGTCCTCTTTTTAGAGCTATCTAAACAATTAAATAGTAAGATTGCCAGTGAGACTGGAGAGAATACCGCCCTGCGCAAGAGTGTTATGCAGGAGATATACTCTGGACTATTTTGGCGCTTTTATGCAAGCCAGGCCTTCAATAACATAGAGTCTAATGCGCAGTTGAGCGATCTCAACCGCAAAAAGAGCAAAACTTTGCGCCATCTAGACATTTTGGATCTCGCCCTCTGTTATGCAGAAGGAAAACAAAGTTACGAAAAATTCTTCTCAGAGGTAAAAACTTTAGCTCACAAACGCAATTTAGCTTTCGATTGGCAACAAAGTTACTTAAAGAAAGCCTTAGAAGATACTTACAATAATCTGCGTGAAGCGGATAAGAATGGTTTCGTCTGTTCAACACGTGGCTATTACAATACGCGAGATTGGGGTGGAGAACTCCGTTTCAGTTGGTATCCTACTGAAGGACAGATAAATATTTACTCCATAATAACCTTTACCAATAATCCTAGTGTCAGAACAGCTATAGTCAACTGTTCGGCTAAAGTATACTTCAGTAACAATAAGCCATATTTACAGACTGTAAATACAAAAAAATACTCTTTGAATGTTGGTACACGCAGTTATGAAGCCGCAGGTCGCTGGTCTTCTCCCAATGTTAAAAATTTTAATAACGACAATTCTGCTCTCTTCGTCGACAATAGCTGTCGCCTCAAAATAAAGGGCAATGATATTAGTGGGCGTGTTTTAGAGAGTATCATGTCTACTAAGCACAGCGGAGCTCCCTGGGAGATTGAGTATAAGTTGACGGGAAAAATTTCAGAGAATGGCACTATATCCGGAAGTTGTAAAATTACAGCCGAAGATGAAGTTCTAAAAGCTCGTTTGGGAAAAGCAGACAAGATAAATTCGGCCCACTGGAAGGCTTCTTTAGATGGCGATTTTATTAAGGGAACAATATATATCGATGGAGCTCCAGAGATAACTTGGCAGGCCAAAATTGCAGAAAAATAGTGGGAGGTCTCTTTGTCAGTAATTTCAATACGTAAATTGACGCGCACTTACCTGATAGGTGGAGATGTAGAAGTTCAAGCCCTGCGCGGTGTAGATATGGATGTCAGTAAGGGCGAATTTGTAGCTATTATGGGTCCTTCTGGTTCAGGCAAATCCACCATGATGAATATCTTAGGTTGTCTGGATAAACCTACTTCTGGTTCCTATAAACTTAACAATGAAGAAGTAGCCAATCTGAGTAATGATGAGAGAGCAGTCATCCGCAATAAAAATATAGGTTTCGTCTTTCAAGGTTTCAATCTCTTGGCCAGAACCTCAGCCATTGAGAATGTCGAAGTTCCGCTCCTGTATACTGGTAAACATATTGAGGCTAGTGAACGCTTTGAACGTTGCAAAAAAGCCTTGGAAAAAGTAGGCTTAGGTGGACGTATTCACCACGTGCCAACTCAGCTCTCAGGCGGTGAACAACAGCGCGTGGCCATAGCTAGGGCTCTAGTGACTAATCCCGCCTTGATCCTGGCCGATGAGCCTACAGGTAATCTCGACACCAAACGCACAGATGAGGTCATGGCCCTCTTCCAGGAGTTAAATGATCAGGGACTGACTATTGTTATGGTTACCCACGAACCTGAAGTGGCAGCAAAGTGTCAGAGGATCGTCCTCTTCCGCGATGGCAGTATCATAGGTGACGGAAAACCTGATGAAGTTTTGGGCGGTTTAGCTTACGGAGTAATAAGATAAAGTGAAGATTTGGAATAAGTTAAGTTTAGTACAGCGCATACTCATATGCACGATCTTGGGAATCGTTTTAGCGTTATTTGTTCCCGAAATACCAGGATTGAGCCTCTGTGGTAAACTGTTTGTCAATGCCTTAAAGTCACTGGCTCCTATACTGGTTCTATTTCTGGTTATGTCCTCTTTGGCCAAACACAAGAACACTGGTGAGAGCAAGATAAAAGATGTTATTTTTCTATATATCGTGGGAATGCTTTTGGCCGGTGGCCTGGCAGTAGCGGTTGGATTATCGGTAGACATACCTCTAGTACTCAACTCCGCCAATACTAACACAGATCAAGTACCAGGCAACATTGGAGAAGTAATTCAAAATATTGTTTTGAGCATGTTTACTAATCCTGTACAGTCGGCAATCAGTGGAAACTATATGAGTATTCTCTTTTGGGCTGTAGTCTTTGGTTTAGCTGCTCAAGATGTCTGTGATAAAAATACCTTAGAAAGTATAGAATCTATTTCAAAAATACTAACTAAAGCCATAGAATGGATAATCTCCTGCGCACCCTTCGGTGTAATGGGTTTAATTTATGCAACGGTCCTGGAAGGAGGATTAGAAAGTTTATTTGTCTATGGACGAATTATTTTAGTTCTAGTAGCCGTCATGTCAGCCGTGGCTCTTATCATTAATCCTCTTATAGTCTTTGTCAAATTGAGGCGCAACCCTTATCCTCTGGTCTTTCAATGTTTGAGAGAGAGCGGTATAACCGCCTTCTTCACACGCAGCTCAGCGGCCAACATCCCCATAAATATAGCTCTATGTGAAAAATTAAAATTAGATAAAGCTACCTACTCTGTCTCTATTCCTCTGGGAGCGACCATCAACATGGAAGGGGCTTCAGTAACTATTAGTATCCTAACTCTAGCGGCGGTACAAACTGTAGGCATCAACGTAGATGCCCCTACCGCTCTGGTATTGTGCATTATCTCTGCTGTCAGTGCCTGCGGAGCTTCAGGCGTAGCGGGAGGATCGTTGCTTTTAATACCTTTAGCCTGCAACCTCTTTGGAATAAATCAGGACATATCTATGCAGGTAGTAGCCATAGGTTTCATGATCAGCGTAGTACAAGATTCCTTCGAAACAGCTCTCAACTCCTCAACAGATGCACTCTTCACTGCTACTTGCGATTTAGCTAAACGTAGAAATTCATAATCATTTTATTTTTCTTCACGCCCTCGATTAGATGTTCTCTTAGAGCGGCGCGA
>JAFSXH010000282.1 GCA_017444165.1 bacterium
AAAAGTCACAACTGCTTTTCAATATCGATGTTTCTGCAGTTTGGGCCAGGTCTTCATTCTCGTTGTATTTCGCTTGGTTGGTTTCTGGAGCGTCAGCTTTTTTCGGGGTTGCTTGCTTTGCTCGCAGGGACTAGGCCGAAAAAACTGACTGTCTCCTCTACGACAGTTTGTACAGTTATGGTTTAAGTTTATTTTGGTTGTAAATTGTTGTTGTAAGTCTTGTATGTTGTGGTTAATTAATTCTAATTACGAATTACGCATTATGACTTACGAATTAAAAAAGTCGGTTCAGCGCAAGGGATCAAATTTCGTCTGGGACTGTACGTTGTGTTCGAAACTAAATAGAAAATTCGGCAGGGAAAGATTTCTTTTTTGTTGTAAATAGGCGCAGATACTTACATCTTTTAAGAGTTTTGTACTGGTTGGAGGAACTATGGTAACTATAGGCACTCAGTCTTTGAGTCAGTTAGTGAAGGTCAATATCACGCAGCAAAAGGTAGCGTTAGAACTTCATAAGGCTGTTTACGATAAGAGCAGTGACGCTTATCTGTGTGAAAAGTTTAGTCCTCTCTCCACTCAGTTGGATGCCTTGAGAGTTGTTTTGGATGATATGCACTTGGCTGGTTCCTTACTTTGGGTAGGAACTTATGGTGTAGGTAAGACGACACTCATGTTGCTTTTGGGGCGGCTGTTCTCAGTCGAAGTTCCTTCTGATGAGTTTAACGGACTTCTTAAAAGTATAAACGATGTCTCTATAGTTAAGTCGATCACTCAGTTGCGTTCCAGTGAACACAAGTATTTAGTAGTTGCTCCTGAGTTTGCCGAAGATGTAAGTTTTAAAGACGCAATGAGAGACAGTTTGAAGCAAGTTGTCTCAGCACGTGGGGTTGGTGTCAATATAGATTCTAATGCATCTTTAGAGGATAACTGTCGAGAGATAATTGAGGCTTTAAGGGTTGCTGGTGATTTTGGCGGATTGATGATTTTGGGGGATGGCATTGATGAAGTCGTTAAGGAATCGTTGAAAAATTCTGACTCCGCCCAAACTCAAGATCTTAAAAATTTCTGTGAATTTTGTCGCAGTAGCAAGTTGCCCATTGTTTTTGTCTCTTGTATTGATCGCGATCTCAGCCTCTTTTCCTTAGAAGATGAAACAAAACTGGTTAATATTTTCCAAAATCTGCAATCTGTATCTTTGGTTGGACGCGGGGGAGAGTGGGAAGAATTAGTCAGTTCTAAGTTTATAAGTCACGTTGAGGGAGAGCTTTGGGAGGCCCTTAAGGAGTACAAAGATGTTCGCAGTGTCTCCGAAGAACTGACGAAGTTTAATCTTTATAAAGGCAGCTCTGATAGGTGGATCAACAATACGGTTATGTTGGGAGCCTATCCTATACATCCAGCAGTTCTCTTTGCTCTGCCCAGAGTGTCTGCTTTGATGTCGGGCAATAATAGGACTGTCATTAACTTTTTCACCGATTCAGTTCCTGGTGGATTACCCTACTTTTTGCGCAATTTTGCTATAGCTCAGAATAATGGTCGTCTCCATCTTTACACTATAGATTCGCTCTTCACTTACTTTGAGAAAGTCTTCACCTCTGAGCCTCAAAACGCGGATCATGTCAAGACTTTGAATAAATCTATAGTTATAGCTGGAGATATTCCTCAAGCCAGGCGAATCTTGCGCATAGTTCTTTTAATTCAGTTGATAGGCCATGAGAGTTTTCTAAGTACGAAAGATATTATTCTTTGGGCTATGCACTTGGGGCCTAGAGAGTTGCGTGTAGCTACTCAGAGTCTTGAACAGCTGAAAGCCAAGGGAGCACTCTCTTACAATGAATCTACAGGTGAATATCTTTTGCCTATAGAGCGCAAAAAGTTATCTTTGGATGAGATTGTATCTCGCACTAGCAATAGAGTGCGCTCTCAACTTGATGTGGCCTCTTCGATCAGTTCTCGTCTTCCTTTTACCCGTATTAATGCTGATAATTTTAACAAAGAGTATTTTACAGATCGCTATGCTAGCACCAATGTTGTTATGGCCTCTAGCGTTACCGATTGGTCGGCTTTTAGAAATAAAGTTTTAGAGGATTTCCAAAAGGTTCGTCCCTATCACGGTGATTTGAAGTTGATCTTTGTGGTGAGTGAGAATGATGATGAGCTTGAGAACTTCAACAAAGCCATTGAAGAAGGGATCTTAGATAGCCCGCGCCTCGTTTTTGTCTTTCCTAAGAAGTCTGCTCCCATCTCTAAAAAAGCACTCTCAGTATTAGCCTTGGAGAAGATCTGTGCTAGTGAGTTGCCTTTCTGTGATCCTAATTCTACTGAACATTCCAAAGCTGAGGAGCGTTTGCAGGGCGAAAAAGAGGCTTTAGATGAGGCTTTGTCCGCTATTTTGGACCTATCTAAAAACAATATTCGCTATAATGGCAGGAGTTTACAAGTTTCCTCTGCTCAGGATGTTGAGGATCTGATCAATGAAGGTATAGCCGAATTAATAGGTGAGCCTCTCTCTTTGAGTGATCGAGATCTTTTGAAGGTAAAAGAGAAGAATAGTGCTCGTAAATTTAGATCTAATCTAGTTACCTATATGCTCAATTGCTTCGGTGATTTGGCCATAAGAATTAAAGATGAAAAGGTTATTGAGCTTTTGTATTCTGCGCTGATTGAGCCAGGCTTTTTAGAAGAGAAAGAAGCTGAAGAGGGCTGGCGCAGGTTCTCGATTTTGAAAGAGATACCTAGCACTAAAGCGGGAATAGCTTACGAGTATATATGCTCTCAATTAGTCGGTAAAGCTGGAACGGTCTCTGTTGTGGAAGCTTCAAAGTTGGTTAATAGCCTTTCGCGCTCTCCTTATGGATTGACTCCAGCAATGATAGAAGTATTGCTCTCATTAGCTTTTTGGCAGTACAGTGGTTGTTTAAGTATCGGCAGACAATCTTTGCAGTCCATTATTGAGGGTAAAGCCGATATTTCTAAAAAGATAGCTCCTACAGCTCAGGTCATATACAATTTAGTTAGCGATCCAGAGGATTGGCAGTTTATCTTCTGTGACTGTTCAGAGAGTGAATATAAGTTCCTGAAAGATACAGGTAAGCTTTTAGGTACTGAATTTTCTGAAGATGAGTTGTTCGTTTGGAGTGTTTGCGGCAACTCTCTGAGAGATTTCTATGAAAATTTACCTCCGGCGGCTAGAGTAGTTAGGGCTTCTGGCAATGAATTATCTGAAAGTTTGAGAGCCAAACTGGAAGAGATAAGATTTGCAGAATATATCGATTTTAAAGATTTTTATAAACGTGTTCTTCCTTCAGTTTTGAAGATTGATATAGGAAAGAGCTTTGAAGATAATTTAGAGCCACTGATGGAAGCGATGCAAACTGCCATTGAAGGTCTCTCTGGATTAGTTGAAGGTCGTTTCAAGTGTCTTTGCGCCGCTTTTAAAGATATTTTTGCTTCCGATAGCGATGGTAAAGATTGGTACACGTGTGCTGTTGAATGGTCACAAAATGTCAGTGATGATTCTGGAAAGTGGCGTGGAGAGTTTGCCGCTTTAAATAGTTTGAAAGATTGTCACAGTGAGAGAGAGGCTGTTGATACTCTCTTAGAAAATCTCGGTTACGAAGATTTAGAACATTGGCCTATAGACTATTCTGCAGAGATCATTGAGCGTTTCAAAGTTATGCGCCGAGACGTTCAGTGGGGTAGGTATAGGGGTTCTTGTGTTCTTGAATCTAAAGAGATGGTCGCTTTAGGAATTTTACAAGCAGTATTGGAGGAGTTCAGTTCTTATGATCTGGAAAATTTTCTGAGCTCCGAACTAGAGTGGGCGAGTTGGCCAGAATTTGTGGCCGATTCCAAGAAGGACACTGATGAAGTTATTGATGAGGGTGACTTAGCCCAGTGGACTTATGATGGCTTTGTCTCTGAAGTTGTCAGCCAGTATTTAAATAAGTCCGTTGAAGAAGTGTCGACCGATTCAGTTTCTGTGAAGTCGAGAGCCTACTATTCCAATATGGATGAAGATGACTTCAATTATGTGGCCGAGGTTTATATTCCCGATATAGTAGAGAAAGCTCCTGAAGTTACTGAGAAATCTAAGTCTGTCGAAGAGGCCGAGGTAAAAGAAAAGTCTGAGTCAGTCAAAGAGGCTGAGGTAAAAGAAAAGGCTGAGGCTGTCAAAGAGGTTGAAGTCGAAGAGAAGGCCGAGGCTGTCAAAGAGGTCAAGATCGAAGAGAAGGCTGAGGCTGATAAAGAGGTCGAGGCCGAAGGGAAGGCTGAGGCTGTCAAAGAGGTTGAAGTCGAAGAGAAGGCCGAGGCTACCAAAGAGGTCAAGATCGAAGAGAAGGCTGAGGCTGATAAAGAGGTCGAGGTCGAAGGGAAGGCTGAGACCGTTGAAGAGGCTGATGAGAACAAAACTAAGAGTTTGGAAGAACTTAGTGCGGAGAGTGAGTTGATCAAGTCTGGTGAATTGGAATTTGATCTTGATGAATCGGCTCTACAATGGTTGTAAGTGGTATGTTTCATTTGTAGATAGGTGGTGGGTAAATTGGCTGAGATTATTACCGCTTTAGATATTGGAGCTAGCAAGATAGTAGCTTTAACAGCTAAGTTCTCTAGAGGTGGAGAAGCCAGATTAGAGGTACTTACTGAGTATGTAGGCAAGTGTGAGGGGATCTCTAATGGTTGTATTATGGATTTGAATAGGGTGTCGGATTCAATTAAACGAGCTGTAGGCAGTTTAGGGTTGAACAATTTATCTGCTAGTAATTTTATAATTGGTCTTTCTGGTAAAGATGTCGGCAGTTCTGTTTATAATGAAGATGAGATTGATATTGCTGGGAAGGCCATAACTAAGGAGCATATAGAGGAAATAAATAGAGTTGCGGGAGCGGTCAGTATTCCCTCGATGGGAATGGAGATAAAAAAGGTTCGCAGAAGTTATTATGTTGATGGGAGGAGGGGTATTTTGGAACCTCCTATCGGTATTATTGCTAATAAATTGGGAGCGGAGTTTTATGCCGCCTATGCTTCAGTGGCCTATATGCGCAATATGAGTAGGGTTCTGGAGTATGCTGGTGTAAATGTTGCTGAGCATTGTTCTTTTGTCCCTTCTTCTATGGCTTCGGCTTTAGCTGTTTTGGGCGAAGAAGAGAAGACTAGAGATGTTGCTGTTGTCGATATGGGCCACGGTACTCTGGATTTGGCTGTTTACTCTGGCGGTCAAATAGTTTATAGCAATGTATTGGATCAAGGGGGACGAGAGCTTTTAAAGAGTTTGACGAGTCATTTTAATATCACTGAACGTTCGGCTTACAAGTTGTTATTTGAAAATGGTATGGCTGGTCGAGAGTATTTGAATGGCAGAGGTGATGAAATTTTAGAGGCAGAATTCTCCTTTAAGGATAGGAGAGCTCAGATAACTTTAGGAGAATTCATAGGTGTTTTAGAGGAAAAGATAGACGAGTTTTTATTGTGGATTAAAAAGCAATTAAAAGATGTCAAAGATAGATTGAAGGTTAGCGTCTCTGGTTTGGTGATAACTGGAGGATTATCCATGTTGCGTAAGTTGTCACAGAAGACTAAAAGATTTCTTTCTATCAGCGATCCTCATGTTGTGGCTCCGTGTCCTTTGCGCGGTTTAAGTGAGGGGATGGTTCATCCTATCTTTTCAACGTCTGTAGGTTTGTTAATTTGTGGCATAGAGGGCTAGTATGGCAAAAAGTGAAACCATAGCAGCTTTGGATATTGGTACTAGTAAGGTAGCTTGTGCTTTCGCTGAATTTTATAGGGAGGGTGATGTTCGGATCGAGGTCAAGGCGCACAGTGAGATCGACTGCAGAGAGATTAATGGAGCTGGTATCAATTTCCTCGCTTTAGGTGATGTGGTAGAAGAACTCTTTGATCGCATGGAAAAAGATCAGCAAATGGAAAATGTTGTTGTCGGTCTTTCCAGCGAGTATGTTGGATGTTCTTTGTATCGTGAACATAAGATAGCTATTGGTGGCAGTGATATAGAGCAAGAGCACATAGATTGCGTACTAAAAGCTGCTAAGAGTATTGAGTGTCCAGAGAACAGAGAGATTATTAAAATTGTTCCTCGCACTTATTCTGTGGATAACAATTTGGATATTGTCAATCCGTTAGGCATGTTTGCTTACGGTTTGGGGGTTGGGGCTTATTATTGTTTTGGAGCTACCACTTATATAGAAAACATGAAACAGATGCTCAGAAATGCGGGGCTGTCTGTTGATGCGGATAAGGGTAAGTTTTTAATTTTTCCTTCCTCTATGGCTTCGGCTGTGGCTGTTTTAGGAGCTGAAGAAAAAGAGAGAGAAGTTGCTGTGGTCGATATCGGTCACGGAAATTTGGATTTGGCTATATATAGTGGACAGCAGATTATTTATAGCAATGTATTGGGTTGTGGTGGTTTAAACCTTATCAATGATATAGCTAGACAATTTAATGTGAGTGAAGATTCGGCTAACAATCTACTCCTCCAGGAAGGTTTGGCTGGTGTAGATTGTTTAGAAGATGAAGACAGGTATAAGGCTCTGGCGGCAGAGTTAGTTTATGGTAAAAGTACTGAGATTATCAAAGAAGAGCTGGTTCGAACTATAGAGGCTCGTTTAGACGAATTTCTCAAATGGATCGAAGATCAGTTTGAGCATGTTTACCAAAACTTTGGAGTTAGAGTAGCCAGTATGGTTCTGACTGGTGGGGTGGCTCAATTGCCTAAGATAGAAGTTAAGTTTAACGAGGTACTTAAATTGCCTGTTCGTATAGGTAAACCTTGTTCTCTGTCTAAGTTGCCTGTGGGGTTAGACAAGGTGACTTCTTCTACGGTGACAGGTCTATTGACTTGTGGTATAGATGAGCTGTCTTTTTGTAAGAATGCCAAGAAGTCAACTACGAAGTTGTCCTGGTTTTGGGATCTACTTTATAAGATATTTCCTTCTTTGCCTAAGGTGTAAAATTATGCAGTGTCCTTTTTGTAAGAAAGAAGATACTAAGGTAGTCGATTCTCGCACTTCTGAAGAGGGAAGAGTTGTGCGTCGTCGTCGAGAGTGTAAAAATTGTGGTAAACGTTTTACTACTTATGAAAGGTGCGAAGGAGTATATAGGACACCTAAAAGATAAAAATTAAATTTGTTGAGACACGAGGAAACTTTCGTTGCTAGGGTTGCGCAAGTGGTTTTAGTAATGTCAAAGCGTGTCATAGAGATAGGAACTAAAATATCTGCAATAAGGAGATATGTTTATGAGTACTCGTTCTCTCAGTGAAATGATTGAAGAAGCTGTAAAAGCTATTCGCCAGTACACTGATATTGTTCCAGAGACGGCTATGATCTTAGGTTCGGGTCTTGGCAGTCTGGCTGACCAGGTGGAAAATCCCGTGGAGGTTCCTTACAAGGATATTCCTGGTTTTTCCGTTTCTACTGTGCATGGTCACGTTGGCTCTATGGTGCTGGGCACTCTGGAGGGGCGCAATGTGGCGATCCTCAAAGGACGTGTTCATTATTACGAAGGCCACAAAATGGAGAGTATTATCTTCCCTGTGCGTGTTTTGCATGCTCTGGGAGCTAAGACTTTGGTCGTCACTAATGCCGCTGGTGGTATCCGTCAAGATCTCAAAGTTGGCGATCTCGTTTTGATAACCGATCATATCAATTTTATGGGTGCAAATCCTCTGGTCGGTCCTAACGATGAAAAGATCGGTCCTCGTTTTCCGCCCATGTCTACTGCTTATACACCAGCTTTACAAGAAGTGGCTCGCAAGGTTGCTAAAGAAGTCGGTTTTACTTTAGCGGAAGGCGTTTACGTAGCTATGTCTGGTCCATCTTATGAGACACCAGCCGAGATTCGTATGTTGGGTAGAATGGGAGCCGATGTTGTAGGTATGTCTACAGTTCCTGAGACGATTGCTGCTGCCCATTGTGGTATGCAAGTTGTCGGTATCTCCTGTGTGACTAATGTTTTGCATAAGGGGCCTTCTACTGATACTCATGAGGACGTTCTCAAGGCGGCCGCTGAAGCTAAACCTCGTTTTATAAACTTAGTACGTGGAATTGTAAGGGAGTTAGGTAATTAAATGAATCCTTATCAGTTTATTCTTAAGAAGCGCAATGGTGGTGAGCACACCGCTGAAGAGATCCGCGAGTTTATTCTCAATTATGCGGCGGACCGTGAAGTTGAAGCTTATCAAATGTCAGCATGGTTGATGGCGGTGTGGTTTAACGGTATGACCGTTCCTGAACTCTCCGCTCTGACCCAGGCTATGATCGATTCTGGTGATGTTGTCGATCTCTCTAGCTTACCTGGCATTAAAGTTGATAAGCACTCTACTGGTGGTGTGGGTGATACCACTACTTTGATCTTGGCTCCTTTGGCGGCGGCGGCTGGTGCTACTGTGGCTAAGATGTCTGGTCGCGGTTTGGGCCACACTGGTGGAACTCTCGATAAATTAGAGTCCGTTCCTGGTTTGCGCACTAACTTAACTTCTCAAGAGTTCTTGGATCAGGTCAAGCGTATAGGTTGTGCAGTCATTAGCCAAACTGGCAACTTAGTGCCAGCCGATGGCAAGATGTATGCCTTGCGTGATGTGACGGCTACGGTCGATTCCATTCCTTTGATCGCCTCCTCAGTTATGAGTAAGAAGATCGCTTGTGGTGCGGAGTGTATCTTGTTGGATGTCAAGTACGGCCGCGGAGCTTTCATGGACAACCTTAAAGATGCTCGCGAGTTGGCTCGCCGCATGGTTGATCTGGGTACTCATATCGGCCGCAAAGTTAGAGCGGTTATTTCCGATATGGATCAGCCTTTAGGAACTTTGATCGGCAACGCCTTAGAGGTGCGTGAGGCTATCGAGATCTTGCGCAATGAGCGTCCTGGTTCGGCTCTGGAGACGGTCTCTGTAGAGTTGGCTTCTCACCTTTTGGAGATGGCTGGTATTGCTCCTGATTTGGATTCTGCTCGCAAGAAGATCCGTGAGCTCTTGGTCAGTGGTGCTGGTCTGCGCAAGTTGGGTGAGATGTTTGCGGCTCAAGGCGGTAATGGTGAGGTCGTCAACGATCTTTCTCTCTTGCCTCAAGCGGCCATTATTGAACCCGTTTTGGCTCCTAGATCTGGTTATGTAACCTCTATTCACGCTCAGAAGATCGGTTTCGCCGCTACAGCTTTGGGTGCGGGACGCAAGAAGAAGAGTGATCCAGTTGATCCCGCTGTCGGTATCGAAATGGCTCACAGAGTTGGATCGAGGATCGAAGAAGGTCAACCTTTGGCTATTTTACACGCTAACAAGCCAGAGACTATTGCTGAAGCTAAAGAGCTTATTTTGAGTTCGATTACTATAGGTGATGAACAGGTTGCTCCTCGCAAACTTATCGAGGAAGTTATTGAGTAGTTCGTTGTAATTGAGTGGCCTCTGTTCATAAATTTTAAGCAGAGGCCAGTTTTTTCTAAAAAGAAGACACAACGCCGAGGACAGATATTTTTTTATAATTAGCTTGGGGGATTAAAACTATAGTTTGCTAGTGTCGGCGTGGATGGATTTGGAGAGTAAAAGTATTAAATGAGTAATTATAGTGTGCAAGAGATAAAAGATATACTTGCCTTTGAAGCGGCTCCGTGGCATTTTATGGAAAATGTGGCTATTGAGTTGGCCGATATTTATGGCTACCAGGAGGTCAGGACTCCTATTTTAGAGAGAGCCGAACTTTTCACCCAGTGTATGGGTAGTAATTCCAATTTGGTTGAGAGAGAACTTTGGGTTATTAATGACAAACAGGGTAAACGTACAGCTTTAAGGGCTAATATGTTTTTGCCCTCGATGAGAGCTATTGTTGAGCGCGGCATCGGTATGCACAATACTGATCCTGAAAAATTTTATTTCTTAGGACCCGTTTTGACTAACATCAAAGGTAATGGTCAGGCCGTCAGACAGAGCAATCAATTTGGTGTAGGTTCAGTAGGTTCTTCTCTGCCTAGTTTAGATGTTGAAGCCATGATGTTGGCCTATGACTTTTTCAACGCTTTAGGTTTAACTGAGCTGAGAGTTAGACTAAATTCGGTTGGTTGTAAAAAGTGTCGAGCCGAGTATCAGAAGACTCTCTACGATTATTATTCGAATCATGCCAATGAGTTATGTGCAAAGTGTGCCAAGCGTTACAAAAATCACTCTATCTGGACGATGGGTTGCAAAGAGAAGAGATGTCACGAATTATCTCAAGTGGCTCCTTCGATCTTTGGTTGTTTATGTACGGAATGTCGCGATCACTTTGAGGGTGTCAAAGCCTATTTAAAGGAATTAAAGATCAACTATTCTCTCTATCCTATGCTCGTTCCCGATGTGGAATTTTGTGATCGTACTGTCTTTGAGATAAGTTGTGGCGAACACGTTTTGGC
The DNA here is from genome assembly GCA_017444165.1 of bacterium. Lineage (GTDB taxonomy): Bacteria > Vulcanimicrobiota > Xenobia > Xenobiales > Xenobiaceae > RGIG3641. The sequence goes on from JAFSXH010000282.1 coordinate 10,399, forward strand.
TCATGGTGGACGCTGTGACAGTCTTTACAGTATGATCTGCGATCTGCCTCATACGAACACTTTCCGCTTGCCTGATGGTTGTGATACTATTCCTGCGGTTGGCTGTACAGTAGATATGGATGCCGTTTTGGAGTCTATAAAAGAGGCTCATTTGGTTCCTGAATTGTCCCGTGAAATAGATGTATGTTTAGCTGGTAGCAGTCAAAATTCTGTAGCTTTACTTTTACCCGTACTTTATGCTTTGCGTCGCGCTGGCATATATGCTGAATTGGCTTATCCTGAAACTGTGGATGGTACAGCTTTAGAGACGGCTAGTAAATCATCGGCTAAGTTTGTTATCTACTTGGATGATAGTTCCTTAAATCAGAGAGTCGTTAGATTTAGGGAGAAGGGTGATTTTCGCGATATACGTTTAAATGATGCTTTAAATCGCATTGGTCGTTATTTTGGCATTAGCGGTTTAGTCGATGAATTGCGTCCTGTGAATGTGCGCAAATTCTCTATATCGCGCCGTCAAAATTATTACAATCGTCCAAGTTATGAAATTTTTGAACCGTCTAAACTGGGTATCAATGAATCTTCAGTGGATGAAGAGGTAGAGAAACAGATGGTTGGTGGTACGAGGCATAAACGCAGATCTGTTTCTAGTAAAGATAAAGTTGCTGAAAATGAAACCGCTAAAAATGAAGCGGAACAGAGCAAAAAGGAAGAGTCTGCTTCCAGGCACAGTTTGCGATCTCGACGCGGTAATGGTTCTCGCCGTCAGTTACATCGTTCGGAGGACTCTTTGGAAACTGAAGGTGTTGTTGTAGATGATGTTGGCAGTGGAGATATTGTCGCTGAACTTGAAGAGAGTGCAACTGAAATTGTAAGTTCTGAACCTAAAAATGAGATCATATCAGAATCACTAGAAGTTGTAGAGGGAGCTTCTAATTTATCTGAAGCTGAAGAGTGCGATCCTGTTGAGGTAGTTGAAGAAGCAGAGAAACCTAGAAAACGTCGGCGCAGAACTAGCAATGGCGGTCGTCGCTTTGAGGTTGGTGTTTACTCTGATTCTGCTGATGGTAAGGCAGACAATGGGAGAAGTGTCAGTAAAGTTAGGAGAAGGCAATCTTCTCCTTTAGAGGATTACAGTTATAATAATTCTTACTCTTCTAGTACCAGTTATAATTATGATGATGTAGATCTTTATAAGGACAGCGACAGTAATTATCCAGATTATGCTGGCTACTACAGTGATCCTTATGCTTCTAGCTATTCAAAGAGGAGTAGTGGCAGGAGTAGTTATCAATCAAATAACAATTCGAGGAGAAATAGCGTTCGCAGACGTTCTTCGCGTTCTATTGGTCGTCATCGTTAAATTGGAGGTATGAGGTTTTGTACAGAAAGTTTACATTAATTTTTACAGTTGCTTTGATTATCTTCGTTTTGGGCTTGTGTGGTTGTTCTGATGGAGGTGTAAAGCTAGAGTATCAAGCTAAAGTTGGAGAGGTTTTAAAGTATAAAACTAGTGTATCCCAGAGTATGGATAATGCTTCTATGGGTGCAATGAGTATGAGCATTTCCACAAATGCAGAGCAGAAGACGACCAAAGTTTCTGATAAAGAGATAGAGTATGAAGTTAAATTTATTTCAGGTTCTATGGAAATAAACGGCAAGAAGCAAAATTTGCCTAAAATGCCCACTCAAAAGATTGTTATGGGTAAGAGTGGACAGGTAATTTCTTGTGGTGACGGTGGTTTGAAAAATGGTGCTTCTGTTTTACCTGAAAATAAGGTGAAAGTTGGAGATACTTGGAAATCTAGTGACGTTATAGATTTAGATAAAAATACTAAACTTAATGTTGAATATAATTGTAAGTTGGTAGAACTTACAAAGGAAAATGGTCGCGATATAGCTGTCATTGAATCTTCTGTAGTTGGCGAGTCTGAAAATGATGGAGCTAAGATGAAGTGTGAAGGCAAGGGCAAGACTAAGTTTGATTATAAGTCTGGCGTATTAGTCCACGGTGACGTAAGTCAAAAGATAACTATGTCTAAAAATGGCATGAGTTTAAGTTTCAATCAGAGCATGTCTAATGACTTAGTGCAGTAGGCCGCTGTTTTCCATGTTGTAAGCCTTATACTAGAAAGGCTTACAACACAAAATTTGTAGGGGTTGGGGAATGAAATGTACGGGGACACAAAACTCTACATTGTGTAGGGATTGTGTTCCTTTTCATATCCGACGGTAGTATTAGGGCCGTGGCCGCAGTAAAGTACAGTATCCTCTGGTAAGGTGTATATTTGAGTGCGGATTGAATTTATTAACTGCTGATAATTTCCGCCTATGAAGTCCGTTCTGCCTATGGCTCCCCTAAATATCGTATCTCCACAGAAGGCAACTTTATCACCTACTATTATAACTCCGCCTGGGGTATGGCCAGGAACGTGGCGGATCTGCCAATTGAGTTGGCCAATCTGTAAGGCGTCTGAGTAGAAGTGATTAATTTTAGGAACTTTTGTACAATGCAGTCCTAGCATATGTCCTTGTTCTATGGCGTGTTCCACAAAATCTTTGTCATCTTGGTGGACGTAGAGAGGGACATTTAGACTATCTTGGAGTTCACGAGCGGCAATTAAGTGATCGCAGTGACCGTGAGTTAGGAGGATAGCCTCTATTTTTAGTCCTCTGTTTTTGCTCTCTTCTAATATTCGAGAAGCACTGTCGCCTGGATCTATGACAACGCCTGTATTTTTTTCGTCAAAGACTAGGTAACAATTAGTTGAAAAGTCACCTACAATTATTGTAATTATGTTCACTTTCTTATACCTCTAATTCGGCGAAGGGGAAGAGTTCTTCGTAGCGTTTGGCAACTTGCAAAATAAAGCGGTCGCTGGAGCGCGGGCCAATTATCTGCAAACCTATGGGCAATTTATGGGGGCCAAAACCTACGGGAATAGTTAGGGCTGGCTGTCCCGTTAAATTGAAAGGATAGGTGAAGGGGGTCCAGCCGAATAGACTATTGATCTCGTGTCCATTGATACTCTTGGGTCTCTCTAAATCGGTGGAGAAGGCCTCAATGGGCATAGTTGGGGTGATCAGCAGATCGTAACGCTGGAAGAATTCGTCCATTGTGTAGTACAATTTAGTGCGCTTGATCGAATCTTTGCTGTAGAGATAGGTAGGCAACTTCATACCTTCATCTATGATGTCGGCCATTTCAGGAGTGAGCAGAGCGCGGGTTTCATCATCCAGAGGAGCGTAGCGCGAGGCGTAAACTGTGTTCCAGATATTTAACTCGATCGGTTCAGGATCTGCTTCTATAGGCGGGTTTTCTTCGATAACGCTGTAACCTAATTCCGCAAATTTATAAGCCGCCTCTCGGACTATTTTCTCTACATCAGCTTCAATTGGAGCGTAGTTTAAAGTTGGGCTGTAGGCTATTTTTAACTTATCAGTAGCTTTTTTCGGCCAATCTTTGGGATCTGTACTCAAATTGTCATGACTGCTCGAACCAGCCAAGACTTCGAAGAGCAATTCTGTATCGGCCACAGTGCGAGCGATTGGCCCTGTATGGCTCAAAGTATAGTAGAGATCGGGAATGGGGTAGCGAGGAACCATGGCAAAGCTGGGTTTAAAGCCTACAACGCCGCAAAAACTGGCGGGGATGCGTATGGAGCCTGCTCCATCTGTGCCTTCTGCCAAAGGTATCAATTTAGCCGCCACAGCACTAGCCGATCCGCCGCTTGAACCTCCGCTGTGTTTGCTTAGATCCCAGGGATTGCGAGTAACTCCAAAGACGCGGTTGTTAGTTATTCCCTTGTAACCAAACTCAGGTGTATTGGTCTTGCCTACGATGATGGCTCCCGCTTGGCGTATGCGGGTAACTGAAATAGAATCGTGATCGGGAATATAATCTTTGAGGGTCAAAGAACCGCAAGTTGTGCGCATGCCTTTGGTGTATGAAAGATCTTTTATGGCTACAGGCAGGCCATAAAGTGGGCCGTGAGGTAGAACTTTTTCAGCTTGGCGAGCTGTCTCTAAAGCACCTTCGGGGTCTAGAGTGATGAAGGCATTTAATTTGGGATTTAAACGATCTATGCGATCTAAGTAGGCAGAGAGGACTTCCACAGGAGAAAGTTCCTTATTTTGTATGAGCTTAGCCAATTTAGTGGCTGTTAAATTACATATATTATCCATAGCAAAAAATATTTTACTAATTTTCAATCAGTGTCCTGCTTACAATGCAAGGGGGGCTTGCTCTTTACACCGAAGGGCAGAGCAACTTTGGAGAGATTTGCAGAGGGAGAAGTATGCCTGAGATTCCTGCCCCTATACAACAGATAATCGATATATGTGAGAAGATACGCGCTAGGGAAGCCAGTCCCGATGAACTGGTTGAGCGTTTTGCTAAGGCTCAGCAGATCGTTCAGTTTGAGAGAGCTAGTGCGACGAGGTTCTCTTGGGACATATTGTGGAGCAACAAGGTCAAAGAACTTATAGGCAAGATCAATGTAGAGATTGATTCACAAGCATTAGCTTTACGTGATTTAGAGAAGGCTGTTGCTGAGAACAATCGTTTCGATATTGAGAAGGCAGGTCACGATCTCAAATTTAGTTCGCAAGATCTCTTAAGTTACATGGAAGAACTGCGCACTCAGGCAGATAGGCAGAGGAGGCTCTCACCCTATCCTATTTTTGATAGTTTCCTTAAAGTAGCTAATAATGTCTATAGTGGCAATTTCTCCGCAGAAATTTTGACGACCTTTTTTCCCGCAACAGCTAATTATGTTTTGCGTCTGCAGGCTTCAATTAAACGTTTTGCTATTTTTTACGGAAGTTCACCTTTAACAGATACTGCTCAAAGAGTGTTTGATAATTTAGAAAAGGGTTTAGCTTTAGTCGATCTCTTTTTGCATAAGGGTTCTAAACAGTCTCTGCAAGATGGTATCAGCATTTTGATCTCAACCACGTTAGCCATGTTTAATATAAATGCAGATATGGCCCAAATAGCTTCTAATGAGCGCAAGTATGCTAAACATCCATTAGTTGAAGAGTTGTATCGCGCTCAGATGGCCTCTCTCGAGGGAAGTAATTTGACCTTTATGTGGCAGGCCATTAACGATTCTCTGCAGTTGCAAAGAACTCAAGTTCAGACTTTATTAAATCATCCTTTAGGTACGTTCTTCGCTTTTCAGAAGAGAAATTTAGCTGTAGGGATGGTTCGGATAGATGAGCTTATTAGTCTCGCCAAACAGAATGGTTTAGATAGCATTAACTTAGCTGAATTAGATAATGTTTTAAGTAATTTGGATAAATTGATCAATAACGAGTTTACCAAAGTTAATTTAGAATTCAAATTGACAGAGGGGGCTCCTAATTTTGAAGAGCTTTTGTTATCCGTCGGTTTGATTGCCGATGGCAAGATGGAGTATGAATCTTTCCAGATTATTTTACAGAATAATTTAGATAATATCTCTGAAGCTCTGAATCAATTAAATGGTTGTGTCGGCCAGATCAACAGTCAAGATTGGGAACTTTTATCTCACTGTTTAGAATCTCAAGCTCAAGGGTGTCAGTTGTTAGATCAGGCGGTTCTCAATGGAGATTTAGATAGTTTGCGTGATGGATGGCGTTTGATCTCTTCTGCTCTTCCTTCTGCCAGACGCATAGTTAAAGAGATGAAGGGAAGAATAGCTGAAAAAAGTTCTTCTCAAAAGACTGTTACTTGTATGCGCTGTGGACAGAGCAATCCTGAATCGGCTCGTTATTGTTCTAAGTGTAATTCTGTACTTATGCACATGATGCAGTCTGGCCCCGTGGAGTATATAGATATTGAAGGTGGGGGAGAAGAAGGATACGCTTTGCCTGCCAATATTGCTAAGTTGGATAAGCTCGTGCGCTCTGTGGAGAGTGGTCGAGCTGGGAGCAGACAAGTTGAAGAAACGGTCGGAGAGCTGTTGGCTAGTGCAGATTCTTATCGCAAGATCTATGAAAACAAGGTTCGACCTGCTGTTGAAAGAGATGGTTTGAGTCCCAATCTTGTTGAGCGTTTTGAAAACGCTATGTACAACTACATTTCTGGTTTAGAAAATTGTTTAGGTTACGTGAGTGAACCTAATATAGGGTTCCTCTATGTCGGCTTAGAGACGTGTGATGCGGCCGCTTCTGAAATAAGCGAAGTACAAGATGAACTCAAAAATTATTTCTAATTTAAGATGGCACATTTGAAAACTTCGGCTCTGGTAGGTCTGATAACTTTAGCCCTATACCTCCTTACAGTTTCGCCTTCTATTCCACCTGGTTATGATAGTGGTGAGCTGATAAGTGCTTGTGCAGCTGGTGGGATTGCTCATCCTCCAGGGTATCCGTTGTATACTTGTTTGGGTTTTTTGTTATGTAAGATCAGTCCCTTATCTCCAGCTTTGACTATGAATCTATTTTCGGTCATTTGCTCTAGTCTAGCTTCTTTTCTGCTCTGTTTAAGTTTGAGCATAGTTATTAAAAATGATTGGATCAGTGCTCTGTCAACTTTATTGTTCACTGTGGCTCTGACACCGTGGCGAATGGCTGTAGGGGCTGAGGTCTTCGCTTTTCATTTATTCTTTTGTGCTTCTATTTTTTGTTTCTCTGTATTGTGGAAATATTTTCCATCTAAACGCAGATTATGGGGGGATCTTTTAGTACTTACTGTAGGTCTGGCTTGCAGTCATCATCATACCATTATTTTAATAATACCTGGTTTAGTTTTATTTATTTGGTTGAGTAAAGGTAAGGAGAAAATATTTTATCCTGAACAGATCTTGCTCTTTATTTTAGGGCTTTTGCCGTATATTTGGCTTCCTTTGCGTTCTGCCTATTTAGATAAAATTGGGCCTGTGGGAACTGCTTTAAATTGGGGACGGCCACATACTTGGGAGAATTTTTGGTGGGTTGTTACCAGGAAAGGTTATGGTACTTTCCGTTTAAGCGTCCACACTGACGTAAAACCGATGGCTTGTTTAATCAATTGGTTTTTATCGTTAGTTACCAAGCAGTTCTTCTTTATCGCTTGTTGTTTGGGATTTTATGGATTATATAAATCGTGGCGCGAATACAGGGCGGAATTTTTTCTCTTTGCTGGTTTATTTATCTTTTCAGGTCCAGTCTGGTCGTTGATCGCAGCTCAACCATACGACAATCCTTTTATACCAGAAATGTTGGAGCGTTTCTATGCTGCTTCTGATTTAGCTTTCACCTTTTTTATAGCTGTAGGTTCTGTAGCTTTTTGTAAGAGCAAAAAATTAAATAAGCTGATTTACGCTACTTTAGTTGTGTCTTGTTTATTCAATTTAATTTATAATTTTGATGGAGCTAGTGAACACAAAGATTATCTTTTAGAAAAAACGGCCAATTTTATGTGCCAGGATCTTAAGGAAGGTGACATAATATTCACTAGCAGTGATGTAACTGCTGGCATGGTAATTTACAAGAGAACTATCGACAATGCTAATTATATTCACGTTCCCTGCGGCGATTACAATCAAGATTGGTTTATAGAGTCCTTGCCCGAAAATTACCGAAATATTTTGCGCTACAAAGGTCCGATCTTTTTAGTCGACTACATTTTGCAACAGGGTGGTAATGTTTATTTTGAAGATGCTCGCAAGGCTGTGGATTTTGGTTTTGCAGATAGCAATAAAGAGAAGCATTACGTTGTAAGTGACGGTTTGCTGTGGCGTTACATGCGCAAAGATGAAAACATTTTTTCCAGTCAGGAAGATCTCAGAGAACACCAAAGATCAGAGACGGTTAAGATTAGCAATTTCATAAAAGAAAATAACGTAGATTTAAATTATGATGAGTCTCGACCTTTTTGGCATAGGTTCGCTGTAAAGTATTGGCTCCAGGCTCTAAAAAGCAACAGTGAAGATATCTCTTCAGAACACGTGTACAACAAAGAGTATGAATACTTTCACGCGAAAACTTCCAACAATGCAAAGTAAATCTGCGACACAACCTTAGGCGTGTAATTAAAACATAGCAAAGAGAACCAAAATTTTATTTATAAGCAACAAGAAGGATTACTTAACCTTCAACAGAACCGCAGACGGAGTCAAATGCCAGATATTTGCCCTTGAGACCGAGTTTGTCGATTGGTGTCTCTAGAGAGGTTTGAGGCATGTATTTGACAGGTTTGTGTCGCTTAATGTGCGTAAATTTAAGATTTTAAAGAGGTATAATTAAAAATGTCTGTTGCTAAACCTAAAAAGAATTCCCCGCCCAAATGCCGTAAATCGGGTGCTCCCATTGAAGGCCAGGACTATGTGAAGATCGGCGGAGCTAGGTGGCTCAGAGAAGTTGCCGTTAAAGAAGGCAAGTTTATCCCCATTGAATACCGTGAAGGTTATCAGCCTAAAAACAAGCCAGCAGAAGCTAAGGTAGAGGCTCCTGCTGAAGAAACCCCCGCTGCGGAATAATAAGAAATACTTGTCGGTACGGAGAGATTGTCAGTGAATATTTATCCTACAGAAAAAATTCGCAATATCGGTTTGTTCGGTCATCAGGGAGCGGGAAAGACTTCTTTAGCTGAGGCTCTTTTGTATTGCTCTGGTTCTATTGATAGATTAGGTAAGGTCGAGAGTGGTAACACTACATGCGACTTTGATCCAGATGAAGTTAAGCGTCAAATGACTATCTCTTCATCTTTAGCTCCTATCCCGTGGAATGGTTTCAAAGTCAATGTCGTGGATACCCCTGGTTTCTTCGATTTTGTGGCTGACAGTTTAGGAGCTCTCAGAGTTGTAGATGCTGCTGTGTTAGTAGCGGCCGCTAACTCTGGTGTCGAGGTCGGTTTAGAGAAGATCTGGGACATCTGTGAAGCTAAATCGAAGCCTCGTTTCTTGTTTGTCAACAAGATGGACAAAGAGAATGCTAACTTCCAGCACGTTCTTGATGAGTCTAAAGAGAAGCTCCGTGGCACGAAGGTTATTCCTCTGCAGTTGCCCATCGGTTCAGCTGATTCTTTCAGCGGTGTCGTTGATGTACTCGGAAAGAAGGCTTACTCTTACGGTGCTAAGGGTGTGGCTACAGAGATCGCCATTCCAGCAGATATGGTTGACGAGGTTGAAGAACTTCGTGAAGCTATCATGGAAGAGGCCGCTAACGCTACGGATGAACTCACCGAAAAATTCCTCGATACGATGGAACTTTCCGATGAAGAAATCAAGTCTGGTTTGACCATTCTTATAGCTTCAGGTTTATTAGTACCAGCTTTCTGTGGTTCTTCGACAACTTTGAAGGGTATTACCACTCTTCTTGATAACGTGTTGACTTACGTACCCGCTCCTACTGCTGATGTAAGAGCCAGCGATGGCGAAGAAGAGATTGAGATTGTAGCTGATCCCAAGGCTCCTGTGGTGGCTTTCGTCTATAAGACCAGTTCCGATCCTTACGTTGGTAAGATCTCTTATATGCGCGTCTACTCTGGAACTTTGAAGTCTGATAGCGTGTTGCATAACTCCACTCGTGGCAATGATGAAAAGATTGGTTCGCCTTTGTCTATCTGTGGTAAGTCTCAAGAGAAGGTAGCTGAGGCCCCTGCTGGAGATATCGTGGCCGTAGGTCGTTTGGTATCTACCTCCACAGGTGACACTCTCTCTGATCCTTCTCGCAAGGTTACTTTGCCTGCTTTAGATTTGCCTCGCCCCTTCTTTACCAGAGCTATACGCGCTAAATCTAAGGCTGATGAAGATAAACTTTCGGCTAACTTACAGCGTCTGCTCCAGGAAGATCCTACTTTGCAGCTCAATCGTGTGGAAGAGACTCACCAGAGTTTGCTCACTGGTATTGGTGACACTCAATTGGATATATGTGTCGATCGTCTCAAGAGAATGGGTGTTGATGTAGAACTTTATGATCGCAAGATTCCTTATCGTGAGAC
>JAFSXH010000283.1 GCA_017444165.1 bacterium
CTCAAGCTGATGAGTAAACGCCTCTCACTCCTAAACATCTTAAAAAGATTGCCCATAGGGGCCGATTACGCCACCAGCTGTCAGATCTTGCCCGAAGCTGAAGGTTGGTTTGCCAGAGAGCGCATGCGCCTGCAAGGTATGTACCAGGAAGGCCAAAAATTAGCCCCTGTAAACTTGGTCGGCTGTGATGAGGCGGGGCGCGGCCCGTTAGCAGGCCCTTTGACAGCGGGAGCGGTCATTTTGGAAGCAAATACTTGGATACCAGGGTTGAACGATTCGAAGAAGCTCAAGGAAGAGGAGCGTGAGATTCTTTCTGCTTGGATCAAAAAAGTGGCTAAATCGTGGGCTGTAGTCATCGTTCCTTTAGAAAAATTGCAAAATATTCGCACTGCCTCCCTTGAAGGTATGCGCGCAGCCATCCATAAGTTGACGATACCTATAGATCATGTAGCTATAGATGGTAACGCTCTTATTTCCGATCTCGAATATCCTCAAAGTTACGTCATAAAAGGAGATAGCCACATACCAGCTATAGCGGCAGCTTCTATTTTAGCTAAAGTTGAGCGAGACAAACTGATGGAAGAATTAGACACTCTCTATCCAAAATATGGATTTATCCATAATAAAGGATACGGCTCAGCCCAACATCTAGAAGCCTTGCGCAAGTACGGCCCCTCCCCCTGTCACCGTCCCAACTTTGCTCCTGTTAAATCTTTAATTTCCTCCCAAGGTGAACTCTTTTAAGCGAGGTAAAAAATGTCTCAGTTAGATGACAAATATTCGGAAATTGTCGGAAAGCGTGAATTGATGCGCCGTTGGCATGTGGATGATTTTTTGAGATATTTGGCGGTAGAGAAGAATTTAGCCAAAAGGACACTGGAAGAGTACAGAGACGACCTGCGCATATTCTTCGATTTTTTCAGACCCATGATCGATGAAGGCATGACTTTAGCCAATCTAGATCGACGCACCATCCAGGAGTTTTTAGCCTATTTGAAGATGGAATTAAATTACACTCCCGCAGGTCTAAATCGCAAATTGGCCACTTTGAAAGGTTATTTTAAGTTTTTACAGAGAGAAGAGATTGTCGAAAATTCACCCTTGCGCGATATTAACGGCGTGAAAAAAGGAATAACTTTACCTAGAGTACTCAGTCAAGAAGATATGGATACGATCTTAGAGTACACGCGCCAGAGGGCCGCCAGTCAGACAGATTGGAAGAAAAGGCGAGATCTGGCTATTATTGAACTCTTTTACGCCACTGGTATGCGTCTATCCGAGTTGACCTCTTTAAATACTATCGATGTCAATTTTGAAGAGTACAATCTGAAGATAGTCGGTAAGGGCAACAAGGAGCGCATAGTCTTCTTCAATCAGAGTTCTTACGATGCTTTGAAGAGCTATTTAGAGGTGCGCCCCAGTTTTAACAAAAAGACTGGAGCTCTCTTTCTCAACCGTTTTTACAACCGCATGTCCCCAAGAGCTATTGAGATTATGTTCAACAAACTCAAAGAGGAAGCGGGCGTATTCAAGGATGCCTCTCCCCACACTCTGCGCCACTCCTTTGCTACCCATCTCTTAGAAAATGGAGCCGATCTAGTGACGATCAAAGAGCTTTTGGGCCACTCCAGCTTGTCGACCACCCAAATTTACACGAACGTCTCTAAAGGTTACATCCACGATGTTTACGATAGGACTCATCCGCAAAAATGAACGATCAATTACAAGACAAACTTGAATCTTCTTGGAATATAACCCGCTTCATAGTTGAGGGCAATTCCCCCATCGATCTCAACGCTTTAAGTGTACACGACCGCTCTCAAGCCTACAGATTCCTCTTAAATTACGGATACGACATGAACGTAGCCACGGCCAGAGAATCTCTGGAAGAGATCTTCGCCGAGTCTTTGCGCTTTATAAAACAGTACTTTTGCCACGGCCACAGTCAATGTCCAGTCTATTTGAAACTTCCTGAAGAGATCGAAAGATTGAACGATGTGCGCGATCTCTTAGTTTGGGCCTCTCAACCTAGAACAAGTGATCGCCAAGCCTGGTCCTGTGCCGTCCTGCGCGTCATGCACACTATCCACCACTTAGACAACACTATGCGCGTGGAGTTCTTTCCCGAAATAAAGCGGCAGATCCTCAACCGTGTAAAAGAACACGTCAGCCAGTTGGATGATGGAACCTTCCTCTTAGGCCACGGCCCCAACGCTATCCATCTTTACGGAGTCTACTACAAAGAAGAGAAGACACGCGACAGTCTGATCTTCAAATTGTTGCACAAACCCAAAAACGTCTCCGAAAAGATCCACGACCGCTTAGGCGTAAAATTCGTCACTTACAACCGCCTGGACGTTCTGCGCACCATCTACTACCTATACAACAACAATGTTATCATGTTCGCCAACCTCATCCCAGGGCGCAGTCGCAACACTCTGCTCAATATGGAAAAATGCCATACTATCTTCTCCCGCCTCTTCATGTTGAGCCAGCAAGAGGTTACTTTTAATGACGAACTCTTACAAGAATTGAACGATCAACTAGAGGCCTCTGCCCGCGAAGATGCCCGCAACCTCACCAGCGGAAGAGAAGCCTATAACCCTTCTTCAAGTTCCGACTACCAATCTATGCAGTTTACCGCCCAACAGTTGGTAAAATTGGAGAATCCAGGTTTTTTCAAGACGAGACGGATGCGCGTCCAATTAGAAAAATACCACATTGGCCCTGACTTAGAGGGACTCTTGCAAGAATTAGAAGGCCCTGGCGCAGAGAAAGAGCGTCAACTCCTCTTCCCCTTAGAGATCCAAATTATCGACAAATTAAACTACCAGCAGAGCATAGAAGGCACGGCCTCCCACGAAGCCTACAAACAGCGTCAACAAGACCTAGCCTTCCTGCGCGTATTGGCTGGCTTAGTAAACCTCCATCCTGAATTGAACCCCCACGCTCACAGAAACATATCGTTGCCAGGATTATAAATTGTAGCATCTCCGTCTATATAGCTATCTCTGCGAGTCAGAGATAGTCCTTCCATCATGGATTTAGAAAAACTTGCAATCTCACAAATCAGCAATATTTATCTGTCGTTTATGTGAAAAGATTTTTTTGATTTCATCGTGACTGTACGGAGATTGCAAACTTTTTTCTGCCATTTTTATAAAAACCGTTACAGGCATTGCCGAACCATTTACAGACGTTTCTCTCACTATTTCCTTTAACGGTCGTTCTATGGTATTTGAAAATCCTCCAGCTATGTAAGAAAAGAATCCTAAAGGTAAATTGCTATCACTATATTTATTTATCTCTGGCAAATAATGATAGATCATTCTATCACGTTGTGTTGTCGGCAAATCATATTTACTATAAGCCTTCGTATCAATCACAGCTTGAAATTTCGATCCATCACTAACAAGCAAAACATCAGGCACTGCTTTTCCACTTGATGCGATTCCTAACCACGTTGAATTGAATCTGAAAATTTCACGGAAGATATTAGCAGTCGCTTCTTCAAATTCTCTGCATTGTTCATGACCAGCAAATGCCATTTCAAAATAATTTGCCATAAATGCTCCGATTGAACCGTGAGGAAAATTCTTTTGCAATACTTCAAATACAACCGAAGTCTTTATTCCGCTCTGCTCTGATATTTTATTTACCAAATCCTGCGTAATACCGCCAACAGGCTCTTTCAAAGAAAGCGATATAAAAATCTTCTTAACTCTTATTTCAGCAATCATAAAATCAGTAACTGCGTTAGTTTTAAGTAAATTTCTAGTATCTTTTACGTGATTCAAGTCTAAACCATAGCGTCTTTGAAAATATTCGTGTTCCATAGGACGAGCAATAAACGGAATCTGCCTTGATACAATACCCAAAACTTCATTTCTACGTTCAGGCAAAATCAATAATTTACCATCTTCACGAATCACCAATTGCGTATATTCGAGCCAATTTATAAGCGTATTCGCTATATCTAGTAAATGTCCAAATGGATTTTGATAATTTACATTGCCTTTAGAAGACGTATATTTCTGAGCAAAGTCTTTTTCTAAGCAAACATCACCAAAATTACGAAACTCTATCAAACGTGAGACTATCTTCTCATAACATTTATTTGATTCATTTTCAGCTTCAACGATAACAATTTTAGCAATCTCTTCCTGCGTCAAATAATTTATACGATTATCAGATAACAACTTAAGTAAAAACCAAAATGGATGAATTTCAAATCGCTCACTTACATTAACGCTATGCGACAAAGAAAACGATGAAGGGAATTGATATTTTAAAATTTGATTCGTCAAAATTTCTAAAGGTGATTCACCATTTAAAATTGCCTCACCAGCTAAAGTAAGTTGTAATTTTTTTGTTGATTCTTGAACAAAGATCAAACCTAAACTGACAAGCCA
>JAFSXH010000284.1 GCA_017444165.1 bacterium
AATATTTCCATAGAGAGAGAGAATCCTCACGTACCTTCACAGGTTTTAGTCAGTGAGATGATGATCTTAGCTAATTCTATAGCTGGCAGTTTTTTCTCTCAAAACAATGTTCCCGCCATATTTAGGAGCCAAGATCCGCCTGAGCAGCCTATAGGTGAGTTGACTAGCGATCAGATCGTGGAGATGTACCAACTGAGGAAGTATATGAAGAAGGGGGTTATGGGGCTTAAGGTTGCCCGTCACACGGGCTTAGGGTTGGATAGTTACGTGCAGATCACTTCGCCTATACGCCGCTACAACGATCTTTTGATGCAGAGGCAGTTAAAGGCTTACTTGCGCAGTTCTGAACCATTGTATACAGAAGAAGAGTTAGGTAACTTTTTGGCCTATACTACTAACGCAGTCTCTCAAGCTGATTATTTAGAGAGGGACAGGCGCAATTATTGGATCTTGCGCTATTTGGAAGAGCACCAGTGGGAGGATATGGAGGCCATTGTCTTGGCCAATCATCCTGATAAGCATATCGTACAGATCTGTAATTGTCTGTGGGAGAATGAGTGTCCACATGTGCCAGGTCATCCTTTGCCGCCAGGAACACATATACACGTGAGCATTGAGTCCGTGTGGCCACGAGATTGTATCGTGAGGCTCAATCCTATCGTTTAGAGGCGACTTATCGTAATGTGGGGTAGATCCGATGAATGACATAAGTGTAGGCTGTCATGTAGGGCGTTATGAGGTAAAAAAGGAACTCGGGGAAGGGGGCATGGGGAAGGTTTACTGTGGATATGATCCAAAACTTAACCGTCCCGTAGCTATTAAAACGTTGTCTGATGATATGGCGAAAGATCCGGATTCTGTTAAGCGTTTTCTGCGTGAGGCGAGAGCCGCCGCTTGCCTGCCTGATGATTCTCACATTGTGAAGGTTTATGATATAAATCAATTAAATGGAAATGGTCGGCCTTACATTGTTATGGAGTACGTGGAAGGAAAGACCTTTAGCAGTTACATAGATCGTAATGTTCTTCCTGATTCAGCAACAGTAGATTGGCGTTTAGATAAGTTTCGACAAATTTTAGAAGCTGTGAATTATGCTCACAAGAATGGTGTAGTTCATCGTGATCTTAAGCCTGGGAATGTGATGATCAGCGATTCTGGCCTAGCTAAGGTTATGGATTTTGGTCTAGCTCTGATTGATGGTAGTCACACTCAAACTGGAAAAGGTAATTTGGGTATGGGAACCCCCGCTTATGGTGCTCCTGAGCAGTTTAGTGGCAAATCTTCCACGGATGAGCGCACTGATATTTACTCTTTGGGTGTAATTCTCTACGAGCTTCTCACGGGCCAACTTCCTTTCACGGGTGGCGTGGATCCTATTTATAATGTCATCAATACCCCCGCTCCATCGGTCAGAAGTTGTAATCCTAACATCTCTCCTGCGTTGTCCGATGTGGTGGCTCGTTGTTTAGAAAAAGATCCTAACAAACGTTTCCATAGCGTAGATGAGCTTATAAAGAGTTTCGATAAGGCTTGTGTCGAACAGACAGAATCCAGGCCTACAGATGATATTACGAAATCAACAGTAAAAGAGCTTCATCCCACTACAGATGGTGATATTACGGAATCGATAGTAGTGAAGCCATATATAAAACCTGACCAATCTTGGATCAAAACTGATGGCACTATTCTGGAATCAGTAATGAAGAAGATTGCCCCTACATTGACGGAAGATACACTAGACACTGATCCTATATTAACAAAACCTACGATTGTCAAACCAACAGTAAAGGAACCTGAGCCAACACCCCCTGCGCCTGTACCACAGTCTAATAATTCAGGTTTAACTGGCGGCCTGTTCGGTGGTTTGCTAGGTGTATTTTTGGCTTTCATCCTTTTTTATATACTCTTTAATCCTAACAAGACAAATGTTACCCCCCCAGAGCCTGTCGCCACTCCTAGTTACTCTCAATCTAGCAATACATACGTTGCGGAGCCAGAGCCAGTTGTTGCCACGCCAGAACCTGTTGTAACTCCAGATCCCTCTCAAGCCCTGCGCGATATATATGCCAATCTGCGGGTAGGCGAGTGTTTCGAGTTTGGCACTTATCCTCAAGGGGCCGATGGTGAGAGAAAGCCTATAATGTTGCGCATCTTAAAGCGTGATTCTGACAGTATCTTAGTTATCTCTGAACTAGGTCTAGATTGCAAGCGTTACAATGAGGAGAAAAAAGAGATAACTTGGGCAGATTGTACCTTGCGACATTGGCTCAACGATGACTTTTATAATAGAGCGTTTAACTCTCAAGAGCAATCTCTAATCAAAACGAGTTACCTAACCAACAATGCAGACCCCTACACGAGTGACCGTATATTTTTGCTGAGTGTAGACGAAGCCGAAAGGTTATTTAAAGATGATAAGGACCGATTTTGTAAGCCCACAGATTACGCTGTAAAAAACGGTGCATATGTAAATGATGGCAGTTATAATATTGCATATGAAGAAAATGCGTGGTGGTGGCTCCGTTCGCGTGGCGACAGCAATTATAGCGCGGCGGGCGTGGACAGCTTTGGCAGCTTCGACATCAGCGGCAGCAACGTTAATTCTAACTGTGGCGTTATTCGTCCCGCTTTCAAACTCGCCATCTAAAATCTAATATCTTCACCTCTAATATCAGCGAAATCTAAAATCTAAAGACCTTACGCTGAAGGAAGCTGAGGTAGAAAAATATGAAATATTGTAAGTATAAACCTGCACTTCTATTGAAGTGCAGGTCGGCGGTTGGTAGATTTAGCGGCCTGTTCGGTGGCTTGCTAGTTGTCTTTCTTGCCTTCATCCTTTTTTACGTACTCTTTAATCCTGACAAAGTAAACGTTACACCTCCAGAACCTGCTGTGACTCCAGAGTCTTCTCAAGCTCTGCGTGATAGATATGCCAATTTGCGGGTAGGTGAGTATTTCGAGTTCGGCACTTATCCTCAAGGGGATGATGGTGAGATAAAACCTATAAAGTGGCTTATCTTAAAGCGCGATTCTGACAGTATCTTAGTTATTTCCGAATTCGGTTTAGATAGCAAACTTTACAATGATAGGAAAGAAGAGATAACCTGGTCAGACTGTACTCTGCGGCGTTGGCTCAATCATGACTTTATAAACGAAGCGTTTGACAGTCAAGAGCAATCTTTAATTGAGACGAGTTACCTAACCAACAATGCGGGTCCATCTACAAAGGATCGTATATTTTTGTTGAGCGTTGAAGAAGCCAAAGAGTTATTTGACAGTGATGATGATCGTATATGTTATTATACAGATTATGTTGTAAAAAATGGTGTTGTATATAATCATGGTGCGGCGTGTTGGTGGCTACGTTCACGTGGTGACAACGGTAATCTATCGGCATGTTGCTATGGTCCTATCAACGAATACGGTTGCAATGGTGATAGCTACTATTGTTCTGTTCGTCCTGCTTTGCGACTCGCAATCTATCCAGAACCTGCCGTAACTCCAGATCCCTCTCAAGCCCTGTGCGATAGATACGTCAATCTGCTGGTAGGTGAGTACTTCGAGTTTGGTACTTATCCTCAAGGGTCTGATGGTGAGATAAAAGCTATAAGGTGGCGCATATTGGAGCGCGATTCTGACAACAACAGTATCTTAGTTATCTCTGAACTAGGTCTAGATTGCAAGCGTTACAATGAGGAGAAAAAAGAGATAACTTGGGCAGATTGTACCTTGCGACATTGGCTCAACGATGATTTTTATAACAGAGCGTTTAACTCTCAAGAGCAATCTTTAATTAAAACGAGTAACGTAACGAACAATGCAGGCCCCTCCACGAATGACCGTATATTTTTGCTGAGTGTAGACGAAGCCGAAAGGTTATTTAAAGATGATAAGGACCGATTTTGTAAGCCCACAGATTATGCAGTAAAAAACGGTGCATATGTAGATGATAGTAGCTGTAAATTTGTATACAAAGGAAATACGTGCTGGTGGCTCCGTTCGATTTGCTACAGTAGCAGTGATTATGCGTTGGGCGTGTTCAGCGATGGCGATGTCCTCGACTACGGTTTCTGCGTTAATAATGACGGTTGGGCTATTCGTCCAGCCTTGCGACTTGCAATCTAGAATCTACTATCTTCACCTGTTAGGTGTCAATTACAATTACGCATTATGAATTACTAATTATTTATTAGGCAGGGCCGCGTAAACCACTAACAGAATAATTACACGTGTTTATTCTCAGCAATTTATCTGTAAATAATTTTCGAGCTATCCATTCGATAGATCTCTCTTTTGAACGCAATGTCACCGTCTTGATAGGCGAGAACGGTTGTGGTAAGTCTAGTATCGTCAATGCTCTTGAGGCCGTTTTAGGGCGCAATGTCTCTAAGGATGGAACCTTCAATATTAAGGCTACAGACTTTCATCGCCATACCTTCGATCAGCCGCAATCTACTGAGATAAGTATTATTGTCAGCTTTGAAGGCAAGAGGGCTGTAACTGAAAGCGCACCAGTCGAGGATTTGGGCTTCAACAGTCTCGATAAATTTTACATTCCTCAGTTTATTTGCGAAGAGAGCGAATCACAACAGTGTATAAAGTTCTCTCTCTGCGCTTATGCTTATCTGGGGGATGACAATTCGGTCACTTACGATTTTTCTTTTAAGAATAATCTCGGTGAAGTTGTCGAGCTGGAAGATAAGCTCAGTTACTTAATAACCTTGAAGACTGTCGCTCCATTTTTAAGGATCCGTCCTGGTGCTTTGTTGCCGCCGACCTCTCAAGATGGGGGTATGAATTCTATCTTCAGTCAGGCTTACTCTGAGCTGACGGAAAACTCCCAGTGTAACGCTGAGGAATTCATCGAACAAAATCGCGATAAGTTAGAGATAGAATTAAGTAAATTAGAGGGTCTCTTGAGCCATCAAAAGGGGAATCAAATCTATAATGAGGATGATAGGCCCTTAAATTTCTCCTTTGAAAATAGCAACAACGATGCCTATCGGCGCAAGTTAATGGAAGAGCATAAACACAGTTTAGCTCTCATAGAGAATAGACTCTCTGCGCCTCTGTCTACTACGAGTAATGTCACTATCGACGAGATAGATACTAGAGCTCGTGAGAGGGATTACAACCGCTTTACGGCCCTTTTGAGAGGCTGTGGTGCCAGAAGTTTGGCGATGTTGGCCTTTGCCGATTCGTTCTTTAAGGTTCAAGCCAGCAATATACCTAATGGCGATTATTATCCTATTCTCTCTGTAGAAGAACCAGAAGCCTTCTTACATCCGTTGATGTTGACTTCGGTCTGGAGTCTGTTAGATCGCATGTTCCCACAAAAGATCGTTATGACTAATAACTCCGATCTTCTCTCCGCCATAGCTCTGACTAACATAAGAAGAATAGTTAGAACTCCAGAGGGTATTGCCACAGTTTACAGGGTTCGTCCTGGCAATATGCACATTAATGATCTCCGCCGCATCGCTTACCATCTGCGCATTCGTCGCGGTACAGCTATGTTTATGCGCTTCTGGCTCTTAGTTGAAGGCGAGACTGAGTATTGGCTCATCCCAGAGATTGCTCGCGCCATGGGGTATGATCTCTGGAGCGAGGGGATCGAGTTCGTGGAGTTCGCCCAATGCGGTCTGGGGCCGTTGGCTAGTCTGGCCAATGAATTGGGTATAAGTTGGCATCTTTTGGCCGATGGAGATAAAGCGGGTAAGACTTATGGCAAACAGGCTCATCCTTACGCTGTCAAAGAAGGTTTGGGCAAGGTAACCGTTTTGGAACAGTTGGATATTGAAAACTGTTTCTGGGAAAATGGTTACGAAAATGTCTTCCGCATGATAGCTGGTGAGGCCGAAGGTGGTCAAAAGAAGGCTGAAAAGAGCAAGGATATTATCAAGCGGGCCATACGCATAGCTTCCAAGCCTGGTTTAGCTCTCGCTCTGGGAAGGGCCATGCAGGAGCCTGGTTCGCCTGGTATACCTTCGCAACTCAGCGAGATGATCGTTGACGCTGTACGCACGGCCAGAAAGCAGGGCAGACAGTAATGCCCGAATTGCCAGAGGTTGAGACTATAAGGCGCGGCTTGGAGGGGTATCTTCCAGGGCGCAAGATCGCCAAAGTTAAAATAGGGTTGCCTAAGTTGCTCATTAATGCCGATGTGGATGATTTTAGCCGAGCAGTTGTGGGCGAGACATTCACAAGCGTCAGGAGAAAGGGGAAGATCCTCATACTCGATCTGGAGAAGCACTCCATTTTAGTGCGCTTAGGTATGACGGGACAGCTAACCTTCCATAACTCTGAGGATGAAGAGGCGACAGATAAACATACCCACATAATCGTCAAAAACGATGATGATTCTTCTCTCCGTTACAGAGATATACGCCAGTTCGGCAAGTGGTATCTTTATAGCACTGAGGAACTGGTTAATTGTAGAGAGCTAAATGATCTAGGTCCCGATCCTTTTCAAGATGAGTACACCTTGGAGGCTTTAACTGAGAATCTGTGTTCTACCAGCAGGGCCATAAAGACGGCTTTACTTGATCAAAAGATCGTTTCAGGTTTAGGCAATATTTATGCAGATGAAGTACTCTTTGATTGTGGAGTAAATCCTAACAGATCAGCAAAATTACTAACTGAGGATGAGATCAAAAGTATTTACGTATCCATCCCTAAAATATTGCAGAAATCTATAGATAATCGCGGGACGACTTTTTCAGATTATCGGGACGCTAACGGGGAAAAGGGTGATAATGTTGCTTACTTAAACGTCTATGGCCGTGCTGGTCAAGTATGTGGCCGCTGTGGAGAGGTTCTCGTTAAGGCCACAATTGGTGGCAGGACTAGTACGTGGTGTCCTCAGTGTCAGCGGTAGGAGGTACACTTATACTATGAAGCACAAAGTTAGATTGACAGTTATCGATAAGAAACTCTACCCAAATATTCAACAACAGTATTGTGCTGATCCAAACTCTGGTCAATGTCCATGTTACAATGTAGGTGATGTTTTTGAGTTTTATCGTGATGAAGAACGGGATGATTTTTGGCATTGTGGCTTAAACACGTTGGTTAGTACGAACGCTAATCCAGACACAGTGGCGGGAGGACCTAAGATGCCACATTGCTCTGAATTGTGGGATGCAATCAGTCGCTATATTTACACAGGCTTGCAGGGTGGTTCTATCATGAAGGGATGGATGAAGAGAGAAAATGAGATGATCGCCTGTTGTTCAGACGGAACGAGGCCAGTTATTTTTAAAATAGAACGGATTGATTATGAATGAAATATAATTTTTGTAGAACATTTTCGACTATATTATCTTTGACTTTATTGTTCTCGATGGGATGTCAGCAGGCTAAGGATCTGGATAAGCCGCAAGCAGTCGCTACTAAGGCGGCAGTATCTGCTGAGGACAGCTTAAAGAAGCTAAAAGATGACGTTTCCAGTTATAGTAAGTTCTCTTCAGAAAATGCCTGGAAATATCTGCAAATGCAGGTAAATATGGGGCCGCGTTACGTGGGAAGTTTGGGCCATGGAGAGGTTGAGAAGTTTATTAAAGATGAATTGGGAAGATTAAAATACCAGGTTATTGAGCAAAAGTTCATCGCTCAAACTCCGCAAGGAGCTAAGAATATGAACAATATTTTAGCTTGTGCCAATTTTTCACCTGAAAAGAATTCCATAATTGTGGGGGCGCATTACGATACTAAGCTATTTAAAGAGTTCTCCTTTGTAGGGGCCAATGACGGAGCTTCTGGAGTGGCTGTTCTTTGGAACTGGCTAAAAAT
>JAFSXH010000285.1 GCA_017444165.1 bacterium
TATAGATATAATTAGCTTCATAAATTGGCATAGGCATCAAGATAAGGATGAGAAAGAACTCACTCAGGTGCGTAAGCTATCTGGATGGGCGGAGGTGGGGGTCCTTTTAGGAATCGTCATTTGGACGATTGTAGTTGGCGGCTTTATGGCCGATCTCGATGTTGTTACGGAACTCTTCGATGGCAATCGCAGTTTGCAGACTTGGGTAGCTTACTTGGATGCTTGTGTCAGTGCTGTGGGTATGGCCAATGGACTCTTTATACTCTTCCGTTATAGAGAGCAATGGGTGGCTTGGTGTATCAGTGCTGTTATTGAGACGGTTATCAACATATTATCTGGTCAATACATATTGCTCATTCTCAAGGCTGGTTACTTAACTAATACGATTTATGGTTACATTAAGTGGACTAAGTATATAGACAAACATAAAAGTGAAGGATAAACTTTCAAGCCGCTGAAAAGCTGCGGGCTATGTGGCTAACTGCAAATGAAGTTTTAGATACACTGCGCATGATCGAGGATGAACATTTAGATGTGCGCACGGTTACGATGGGTTTGAATTTGAACGACTGCGCTTCCAGCAGTATGCGTTCGACTTGTGAAAAAGTGGTGCGCAAGATCCTCACTGTAGGCGAGCGTTTAGTTCCTGTTGTGGAGCAAGTCTCTCAGGAATTTGGTGTCCCTATCGTCAATAAGAGGATAGCTCTCTCTCCATTGTCTTTGATTGGGGCGGCCTGTGGAGCTAAATCTTATCTGCCTCTGGCTATAGCGATAGACAGAGCGGCTAAAGAGTTGGGAATCGATTACATTGGTGGTTTTAGTGCCTTAGTGCATAAGGGCTTTACCGATTCAGATAAGATTCTCTTCCACTCGATACCTGAAGCTCTGAATGCCACAGAGAGAGTTTGTGCTTCTGTGTCTCTGGGTTCTACTAAAGCTGGCATAAATATGGAGGCTGTCAAACTCTTTGGAGAGGTTGTCCATCAAACTGCTTTCCTCAAGCCCGAGTTACAAGGCCTTCCCTGTTGCAAGTTAGTCTGTTTTTGCAATATGGTTGAAGATAATCCCTTTATTGCTGGAGCCATGCACGGTATAGGTGAGGCGGGGGCTTCGATTAACGTCGGTATCAGTGGCCCTGGAGTTGTCAATGCGGCTATTCGTCGTCTTGGTAGAGAGGCTGATCTGGGTGAAGTGGCCGAAGCGGTGAAGCGGACGGCTTTCCAAATTACTCGTATGGGCGAGTTAGTGGGGCGAGAAGTTTCGAAACGTCTGGGAGTGGGGCTGGGCATATTGGATCTCTCTTTAGCACCTACGCCTGCCAGGGGAGATTCTATAGCTGATGTGTTGGAAGCGATGGGCTTAGAGCGTTGTGGTACACACGGGACTACGGCCGCTTTGGGCCTTTTGAACGATGCTGTCAAAAAAGGCGGCATTATGGCTTCTTCTAATGTGGGGGACCTCTCAGGAGCTTTTATTCCTCTCTCTGAAGATGAAGAGATGGCCTATTGTGCAGAGATTGGAGCATTGGGTCTTGATAAGTTAGAGGCTATGACCTGTGTCTGTTCCGTTGGCTTAGATATGATAGCTATTCCTGGTGATACTCCTGCGACTACTATCTCTGGTATTGTAGCCGATGAGATGGTTATAGGCATGGTCAACAACAAGACCACGGCAGTGCGCGTTTTGCCTATTCCTGGCAAAAAAGCTGGAGAGAAGGTTGATTACGGTGGCCTTTTGGGGAGCGCGCCTATAGTTTCAGTCAACTCTCACAGTTGTGCCGATTTTATTAACCGCGGAGGCAGGATCCCTGCGCCGTTGCAGAGTTTGAGAAATTAAGTTCACTTGTACTTACTTTTCAATGACTTTAGGGCGGATTATGATTTTTAATGGGTAAATTTCGCGAACAAGCTAGTCTTTTTGTCGATAGAGATTCCTCTATTGTTAATGAGGATGTGAGTGTTGAAGTTGCTCCTCTCTCCGCTAGGATGCGTCCGCGTAATCTAGATGAGTATGTTGGGCAAGAACACTTGTTAGGTAAAGGTAAGGCTCTGCGCCGTTTTTTAGAAAATGGTTCTCTGCCTTCGCTGATCTTATGGGGTCCTCCAGGGACGGGCAAGACCAGTTTGGCGCGTATTTTTGCTAGTAAGATTAAGGCTAATTTTGTGGCTCTTTCGGCGGTTACAGCGGGTACTAGTGATGTGCGTGAGATTATCAAAGAGGCCAAAGAGCGTTGGAATCTTTTGCGCAAGCGGACTATACTCTTTCTAGATGAGATCCATCGCTTCAATAAGGCCCAACAGGACACACTTTTGCCTCATGTTGAGGAGGGAACGATAACTTTAATAGGAGCCACTACGGAGAATCCTTCCTTTCAGGTGATCGCTCCTTTGCTCTCTAGGTGCAGAGTCTTTACTTTGAAGTCTTTGCAGGCGGAGGATATAAAAACTATTCTCGCTAGATCTTTACAAGATAAGGAGCGTGGTTTAGGTAATATTGCTCTGCAAGTTGACGAGGAATTTTTGTCTGCTCTCTCTCTTCTCTGTGGCGGTGATGGACGCAGTGCTTTAAATATCCTGGAGGAATCGGTAAAGATCTGCAGGCCAGATGATAGTGGGGTACGTCACCTAGATAGAGAGATCTTAAAGGAAGTTGCCGATCACAATTTGCGCCATGATCGTTCCGGTGAGTCTCACTATGATGTTATCTCTGCTTTTATAAAATCGGTGCGTGGCAGTGATCCCGATGGGGCTATCTATTGGTTAGCTCGCCTTTTAGAATCTGGAGAAGATCCTCTCTTTGTGGCTCGCCGTTTAGTTATTTTAGCTTCGGAAGATGTGGGCTTGGCCGATCCTCAGGGCTTAGTCGTAGCGATAGCGGCTCAACAGGCGGTAAGTTTTATTGGCATGCCTGAAGGAATGTATCCCTTGGCTCATGCTACTCTTTATCTGTCTTTGGCTCCCAAATCGAACAGTGTAGGAACGGCTTATACAGCCGCCTGTCAGGCTCTTAAAGAGAGGCCAGGAGAGAGTGTCCCCTTACATTTGCGCAATGCCCCAACTAAGTTAATGAAAGAGTTAGGTTATGCTAAGGAATATAAATATGCTCACGATTATCCTGAGCATTACGTAAAGCAACAATTTTTACCAGAAGGATTAGATGGTTGTCGCTTCTACGAGCCTGGTGGGTTGGGTTATGAGAAGCGTTTAGCTGCTTGGTTAGACCACCTGCGCAGGGAACATTAGTTTGGGAGTAACTTTTTATGAAATTAGGTTGTCATCTTTCGATAGCTAGGGGATTTGCGGCTATGGTTCAAGATGCTATTGTTGTTAAGGCCAATGTATTTCAATTTTTCTGTCGCAACCCGCGCGGAAAAGCCCCCATCAATTTTACCGATAGTGATCTAGATGAGGGAAAGATACTAATGGCTCAAAACAACATAGGACCTATCTTGGCTCATGGCCCTTTCATTATTAACGCCGCTTCAGATAAGGAAGAGACGCGCTCTTTGACGGAGGAGCTTATCGGTCAAGATATTCGCTTTATGGAGAATTTTGAAGGGGCGATGTACAACTTTCATCCTGGCAATCATCTCAAAAACACGCCTGAAAGAGGGATAGAACTGGTGGCCTCGCTTCTCGATAAAGTTATGTGGCCAGAGCAAGAGACCTTAGTTCTTTTAGAGACGATGGCTGGTAAAGGTACGGAGTTAGGTAAAAACTTTGCGCAGTTGAAAGAGATCATTGCCAGAGTAAAGTTTCCTGATAAAGTGGGGGTCTGTTTAGATACCTGTCATATCTGGGATGGTGGTTACGATGTTGTCGATAATTTAGAAGGTGTTTTGAGGGAATTTAATGATATTTTGGGGCTTGAGCGTTTGAAAGCTATCCACTTGAACGATAGCATGAATAAGTTAGGAGCGAAAAAAGATCGCCATGCCAAGATTGGGGAGGGAAAATTGGGCTTGAAGGCTATCATCAACATAGTTTCTCATCCACTTTTACGTAAATTACCCTTTTATTTGGAGACACCTAACGATTTAGATGGTTATGCAAAAGAGATCGAACTTATTAGGAGTGAAAGTGCGAAGTGAAGTAGAGATGGGCAAAGTGTTACTCTTTGCGACTCTGTTTTTTTTAGCAGTTTTTTATTTATTTCAATATGGTAGTTTAGCTTGGGATGGTGATAAAACTTTAGTTATTGTTACTGCTGATGAACTCGATAAATTTGAGCCTGCCAGCGTAGAGATCTCTAGGGCCAATGTTACGGCTCCTGTGTTTGAAACTTTGGTAGAGGCTGGTGACAAACGTGGTCAGTATCTTCCAAAGTTAGCGGAAAAGTGGGATTGTTCGTCAGATGGCAAGGTTTGGAATTTTTTCCTCCATCGAGAGATTTTAGCTCACGATGGACATATTCTTAAAGCTCAAGATGTTGTTCGCTCTTTTGCGCGTCCTCAGGTGGAGAGGATCTTATCTTGTTTTAATATTAGAGTAAAGATTGAGGCTGTTGATGATTTTGTCGTGCAGTTTAGACTCGAAAGACCTGTTGCTTATTTTTTGGATATAGTTGCTTGGCCGTGTATGGCTGTGGTTAAAGAGGATGAGAGTGGCATTTTGTGGGGTACGGGTCCTTTTGTACTTGAGGAACTACGTCCCTATAATCGTCTCAGTCTTCGAGCTTTTGAACAATATTGGCAAGATTCTGCCAAAGTAAAAAAAATAATTTTCGTGCATTTAGCTGAAGAGAGTCATCGCATTCGTGAATTAAAAAAATTAAATGCAGATGTTGCTTTTGATATTGACAATCGGGGAGATAAGGAAAATTTTGAATTTGTACTCTCTCCCTCTTGGAAGAGAACTGTTTTGATTATGAATTGTAAAAATCGTCCCTTTAATGAAATTAAGGGGCGAGTTGCTCTGCAAAGTGGCTTAAATAAAAAAGAGTTAGTGAGTAAGTTTTTCCCCGATACCTTTTGGGCTTGCAGTGATTATTTGACCCCTGACAGTTGGGCTTGCAGTTCAGAGCTTAAGGCACGTGATTTTAATGTTGCGTTAGCTAGACGTATTTTTCAAAAGAGTGAGTCTGTCAATGCGGATAATTGCACTAGTTTGTCTGTCCTAACCTCTAAGATCGATAGTGATAGGTATAAAGATTTAGATAACTATTTAGTTCAAGAATTAAAAAATAGTGGATTAATTCTCAATGTTGTTGAACTTGAAGATGCAGAGTTTAAAACCGTCATTAATCGTGGGCTATATGAATTAGCTATATTGACTGAAGATATTCCTTGTGTAGATCCTGGATTGGAGTTAGAACTAGATTGGGGACGGCGTATAGTTTTCGATAGTTTTGTGAATGTTTCTAATTTTGAGAGTGGTCACGTGCTGGCTCTTTTGGATAAGGCGCGTTTAGATGGTGATCAGAAACAACGCAAAGATTATTATGAGAGAGTTCAGTATAAGTTGAATGAAAGTGCGGCTATTTATAACGTAGCCTGGTGTCATCGTAAAGATGGAGTGGGTAAGAAGGTTCGCAATTGGAGCTATAATCGCTTGGGGGTGGTGCGTTATGAAAAAGTTTCGCTCCAATAGAGTTTGGAGTGTGGAGTTGGTAGTGTGGAGTTGTTTTGGAAAACAATAAATTAATTCATTGCTAATTAAAAAAGTTCGGTTCACCGCAAAGGGCCAAACTTCGTCTAGCTTGTATGTTTTATATTGTAAGCCTGATATGTTGCGTTCGTGTAGGGCAGTTTCAATTAACAATTAGTAATGTGCAATTATTTGGAAAAGAAATAATTAATTCATTCCAATTGCGAATTGCGAATTACGAATTACGCATTACGAATTAAAAAGGTCGGCTCCCTAAAAAGTCAAAACTGCTTTTCAATTTCAATGTTTCTGCGGTTTGGATCAGATCTTCATTCTTGTTATATTTCGTTTGGTTGGTTTCTGGAGCGTCAGCTTTTTCGGGGTACGCTCCACTTCGTTCGCATGGGCTAGACCAAAAAAACTGACTGTCTCCTCTACGATAGTTCGTACAGTTATGGTTTAAATTTACGCCTGCGGAAGAAGACGGTACAAGTTACATACCGTCGATGCTGTATTCTACCCGCCGGCCATACTCATCTATGAAGGAATGTTTGCCACGTAACTGTTCGCTGCGTATCCTGAGCACCTCGTCGTTGATGCGGTCCCATTCGGCGTTGGACTGCATCATCAGGTTGTGCTTGTAGGTGTTGGTGGCGATCGTCTGCTGGGCGAGAGCTGTATTTTTCTGAGTTATCTGTCGGTTGATGTTGGCGAAGTACTGATTCCACTCGCTAGTCTCCGCGATCTTGGGGAAAATAGACCCTACCGTCTGCATTGTGGCGGGGAAATCGCCTGCGGGGGAGGCGACGTAAAAATACATGGGGAATTGGATAAGGCTCATCATGCCAGTATTGGCGCAGAGGATTGGTGCCTCGATGCCGCCCTTCCAGGGCTGGCCATTTCTATTGAAGCTGAAACGGGCACTGAACATGTATGGTTGTGGGCGAACGCCGCTCGCCGCGGCATAGGCTTGGGCGTAGTTTAGCATATTGTGGTCGTTGGAAGGGGAGATGGTGGCGGCTGTAACTTTAAAGTTCTGGATATTGCCTCCGCAGCTTTGTAACATGTCTTTGCCCATGGTTTTGGCCAACAGGGCTGGACTGCGCCAATACTCGAGCTGGTTGTAAGGAACCATGGCGTGAATGGTTAAGGCGGAATTTTTTTGTCCCATGGCACCGGTTTTGAGATTCTTTACCAGCGTAAGCCACGAAGGACAGCCGTTCTTGTTCCGTGCCACTTTGCCCAAGCCGATCCAGCCGCTGGGCAAGGTGGCGGTGGCCACGGTATAGCCGGTCTGAGGATCGGTCAGAGAGTAGTTCCTGCCGTTCATGGCGGCGACCAAATTGGTGTCAGACGTGACTGGAGTAGGTGGTGCGGCTAAGCATTGTCCGCTCATCCATAAGCTGGAAGCGATAAGTAAAGAAAATATCAGACCTTTGTGCAGTTGCATGTTGTACTCCCTCAGTCATTGGTTTACTGTCGTACATTATAACGTAAAAATTCGTTCTGCACAGGGTGTTCTATTTTATCAATTAGTAATGCTTAATTCGTAATGCGTAATTATTTCCAATTACGAATTACGCATTATGAATTACGAATTAAAAA
>JAFSXH010000022.1 GCA_017444165.1 bacterium
AGTCAATAGGCATTAAAAAAAATTTATAACGGCAGATTGTAAAATAAATTTCATCCTATGCAAGGTTTTTCATAATAAAAGTAACAAACCACGCGAGGTATGTCGAGAGGAGAAGATTCAAAATCGTTATACGCAGAAGACCTATGGCGCAGACTCATCAGTCTGGTGCTGGTTATTCTGTTCTCCTCAATCCAGCTCGCAGGCTGGTTACATCCTCATGCTCATGGCTTGACAAAAGAATTAAGTTACCTCTTCGATCTACAAAACTTTTATGGAACGACATTCTGTGAACACATCCACGAGCGTGATCATTATGAGAGTACTGACACCCATCAATCGTGCCAAGAAGATTGTACTACTTGTTTAAACATCTTACAGCTCCACGACGGCACTGTACCAGAAGAGCCTTTTAACTTATCTCTATCTTGTCAAAGATGCACTCTTCAAACTCTCAAAATTATATTACAGACTAATAAAAACAATTTACCCTGTCGTTCTCCTCCATCTGTCGCTTGAACTTTGTTGTACGCGAATTTTTGTATGTGAGGAGTCTTTATGCATAAGTTTAGAAATTTTGTAAGCTTGACCTCCATTTTAGGAGTGTCAGCTCTTTTGACTTGTCCAACTGTGGCCAATGATAGCTTGAGCCAAGAAGAATTAGAGAAGCGTCTGGAAGAGCAACAACTACTTTTAGAGAGACAGTCTCAGCTCATTGAAAAACAGCAAATGCAGTTAGAAGAATTGCAAAGGAAGATAGATAACCTATCGACTAAGAATTCTGCTGGTGATACCGTTACTGAAACTACCCAAACCGCCGATTCCACTGAGGTAAACACTGAGACAAACGCTGAGATAGAGTTAGCCGAGACTGAAGATCCTGGCCCTACACCACCTGGAGCAGAGGAAGCTCCAACTCAAGCTTCCGCTCAAGCCACCGGTCAACAGAGCGATCTCAATCCCAACGTAACCTTAGTCCTCTTAGGCGGTGCGCAAGCGGGCGGTGCTCCAGACGATGAGCACAAGAACACCTTCTTCTTACAAGAAGCTGAATTAGGAATATCCGCTCCCGTCGATCCCAGCACCAGAGCGGAGGCTTATATCAGTTTTCCTCGCGATGAGAGTCCAGAAGTCGAAGAGGCCTACGCCCAATATTCAGGCTTAGGTAACGGTTTACAGTTGCGCGGAGGTATCTTTCGCAATGAGATAGGAGCTTTGAACAGCACTCACAGCCACGCTCTTCCCCAAATAGACAGACCGTTAAATTATACAATGTTCCTAGGCGAGGAGGGAACACACACTCCAGGAGTAGAGTTATCTTATCTCTTGCCAGTATCCTGGTACTCGAAAGCTACAGTCTCAGTCTCCAGCCGTCCCAATCACCATCATCACCATGAACATGGCGAAGAAGGAGAAGAAGAGGAAGAAGAATTCAATCTCTTCCCCCACAGTGATCATAACAATCCACTCTGGGTGGCTCGCTGGGAGAATATGGCTGATCTAAATGATGACACAACCTTGAATTTGGGTTTAACTCATGCCACTTCTAAAATAGACAGCGATACGCTCAAACGTTCTTCTCTGAGCGGAGTAGATCTAACTCTGAAATGGCATCCAGCTGAAGACACTTATAAAGAGTTCGTCTGGAGGAGCGAATACTTGAAAGCTCACCAGAGTTTTCAAAATATTCCAGATACCGATCACAGAGATCTAGGTGGTTGGTATTCTTACATATCCTATCGCATGAATAAGAGTTTTCGCTTAGGTCTGCGTTACGAAGAGGCAGATTCTCCTATAATTCAGGATGGCAAAATGAAAAGAACCAGTGCCATTCTTGAATTCATAGGCAACGAATGGAACAGTTTGCGCTTACAATATAACCACAACAATCCCAGTTGGCAGAAGAGTTACGATGAAGCCCTTCTACAGTGGAATGTTGTCATAGGTCCTCATGGGGCTCACAAATATTAATCTTTTTGGAGGTCAAAATTATTATGCGCAAGTCTTTATTGTTATCGATATTAATATTAAGTATCTTTTGTATAACCAGTTTAGTCCAAGCTAAAGAGGGGTTAAATGTAGTAGTTACGACACAAGATTTAGCTGATATTGTGCGTAACGTGGGCGGCAATCGTGTACAGGTAACAACCATCTGCCGCGATGGTCAAGATCCTCACTTTGTAGAGGTCAAACCTAGTTATTTGCGTTCGTTGCAGAAGGCAGATGCCTTCATCGAGACGGGCCTCTCCTTAGAGATAGGCTGGGCCCCCAGCCTTTTGCGCAGTGCGGGCAACACAAAGATCATGCCTGGCAACAGCAACTTTTTAGAAGCTAGTGCAGGAATTAAAGTTTTAGAAGTTCCCACTGGCAAGGTAGATCGCACTCGCGGCGACGCTCACCCCGATGGGAACCCCCACTACAGCTTGAGCCCGACCAATGTCAAACAGATGGCCCGCACTATCACTGCCTTCTTAAAGCGCATCGATCCCGCAGGAGCCGCCCAATACGACAACGGTTACACCAACTACTGGAAGGCCATAGACGCCGCCGATAAACGCTGGAAGGCCGCTCTCAAGCCTTATGCTGGTGCTAGCATCGTCACCTATCACAGTACTTGGATATACTTTACCAACCATTTCGGCTTAAAAGTCTGTGGTCACATCGAACCCAAACCTGGCGTATCCCCTTCGAGTGCTCAACTCAACAATTTAGTGGCCAATATGCAAGCCTCCCACGTAAAAGTGATCGTAGCCGAGCCCTGGTTTTCCAAGAGTATTCCTACATCTTTAGCCAAACGCACAGGCTGTAAATATTTGACCTTGCCTATCCAACCAGGTTACATTCCTGGCACTAGCACTTACATCCAAATGATGGATTACAATGTCAATAGCTTAGTCAGCGCCTTGAGCAAGTAAACAGATGAGCGACATTTTCAAATTCAACAATGTAAGTTTAGGCTACGGCTCCCACGTCATCCTCAAAGAGGTCAATCTGAATGTAGAGAGAGGCCAATATATAGGTTTGGTGGGGGCCAATGGAGCGGGTAAATCCACTCTCCTCAAGGCCATAATCGGTTCACTCAAGCCCCTTTCAGGTGAGATAACTTACTTTGACGATCAAGGCAACAGTGTCAAACGCATTGCTAAACTGGGCTATATGCCCCAACATCAGAGTTTAGAGTTACTATTCCCCCTATCGGTATTCGATGTGGTCTTGATGGGCCGTTACCCCCAAATGGGCTGGAGAATTTGGTCACACTCCCAAGACAAAGAGGCGGTCTATCAGGCCCTAGAGCGCGTGAAGATGCAAGACTTCTCCTCGCGCCACATTAGCGAACTCTCTGGCGGACAGCTACAGAGGGTACTCATGGCTAGGGCCATCGTCTCCGAACCAGAGCTACTCTTGCTAGACGAGCCGACCAACGGCATGGATCTAGGGGCGAGTCAAGAGACTCTAAATGTGGTAAACGATCTGCACAAACAGGGTATCACTGTAATTATTGTCACCCACATATTGGAGATAATTGCCAAAAATGCTCAAAAAGTCGGTATATTCCACCAAAAAGGAGAGGAGACTTTTCTAACTTGGGGAGCTCCTCACGAAGTGTTGACTAGCAATTACTTGGATGAATTAAAGACGAAGAAATAATCATGATTAATTTTATCGACAATCTAGATTTTACTGTTTTAGCTTTAATTGCCGCCTCTCTGGTATCTTTAATGACCTCTTATATCGGCGTTATGGTCGTTTTGAGGCGCATAGCCTTCGTAGGAGCAACTTTAGCCCAATTGGCCACAGCTGGCATAGCCCTAAGTGGTTTAATGGAGATACCTTGCAACCTAGGGGCGGTCATTATGATGCTCTTAGGAGTAGGTTTCTTCGCCCAGCAGGATTCTCGCCAAAGATTGCCCTCTGAAGGTCTAATAGCCGCAGCTTACGTAGCCTCAGGAGCTTTAGCAGTTATCTTCATAGCCTTAGCTCCTCACACAGACAGCGACATGCTCGGCCTCCTCTTTGGCAATATTCTAGCCGTCTCGGCCAAGGATCTCCTCTTCATGTTGGCCGTGTTGCTCCTAATTACCGCTACCAACATATTTTTCTATAAAGAATTCCTGTTGACCTCATTCGATCCCATGATGGCCCAAGCCCTCGGTTACAATGTCAAATTGTGGAACTGGTTATTCTACCTCAGTCTAGGTTTGGCTATAGCCACCGCTATCCACACGGCTGGAGTCCTCCTAGTCTTCTCTATGTTAGTACTCCCCCCCCTGACGGGCCTGTCCTTGAGCAAGAAGTGGAATTGGGTCTGGATAAACTCCACAATAACCTCTCTTCTAGCCGTCTTTGGAGGAGTGTGGCTCTCCATTAACAAGGATCTGCCTACCAGTGCCTCCATTATCACCATCTCTTGCGCCCTATTCTTGCTGGCGTTAGTTTGGCAAAAGATCACCACCCGCAACTGAGGTTCAGTCTCTATGGAAGAGAAGCTGTTAGCTCCAAACTCTCCCTTACTCCGAGCCAAGACCTTAATATTTGTGCGTCTGGATGGTTTAGGGGACAGCTTGCTGGCCACTCCCTGCATAGCCCACTTGAAGGAGCAGTGTCCACACTTAAAAGTTGTAGTCGTTGCTAGTCCCCTAGGGGCTCCCGTCTTTAGAGATCTCGCTGAGGTCGTTATTGTCGATCCTAAATCTGAAGATTGTCCTCAAGAGATCTATCAGACAATTATCGAAAATAAAGCTGATATAGTGATCTCCTTCACTGAAAAGAGGTACGTATTCCAGGCTATGAAGAGAGCCAACTCTACATTTAGAGTGGGCTTTACACCAGGTATTGGCCAACCTCTAAAAAGTCTAGAGCTCCTCTGGGAACTAAATCACCGTGTAGATGGAAGAGTAAATTGTCATGAAGTTGAGAGGTTTTTCTTACTCTTAGAAGAGCTGGGATTAAAAAGGCCTTCCGTCATACCCCAACTTACCTTTCATCCTAATTCAAAAGAGGTAAGAGAGGCTCGAGAGAAATTTTTGCAGATAACAAACGACACGGAAAAAAAGATCTGCGCCATCCAATTGATGCCCCGCTGGCATATCGATCTCAGTAATAACGCAAACGATAAAACATCGGAACAGCTCCAAAACAATTTGCAAGTGGTAAGTTACCTTTACAAAAAGTTGAGAGAGAAAGATATAATGCCTGTCTTTACCTGCGCTCCCAACGATAGAATGTGGGCAGAGAGATTTTTATCTACCCTGGAAGAGGCTAAATTGTTTGTCAGTGACAATATTGGCCTCTTCGTGGCCTTTTTACAAAATTGTCACCTCTTCGTAACTCCCGATGGCGGCAGTGCTCACCTGTGCGCCTGTGCTAAGACTCCCCAAATAGTTATCTTTTCGCGAGATTTCTCTAAATCTGAAAGCATAGAGTACAGATCGACGCGTTGGCATCCCTGGGGTTCCCCTTACAAAATAGTAGCAGATCCTGGCAAAAATACCGCCTATCGGTGGCAGGATGATTTACTAAACGCGTGTTTGGAACAAATTTTCTAAAAAAAAGATCTTTACAAAGTAGCTTTAAGAGGTATAAATTAGGTAAAGTTTTTTGATCAGAGGTTGTGTCTATGAATCTTTTGAGTAACGTATTTAATATGGCTGGCATGGCTAGTCAGATGTTCGGCCAGACGGGTAATCAAGAGGGCGGCATCAGTTTTGAAGCAATGCAACAGATGAACAAAGCGGCGGAAGAGGCTCTTAAGATACAGTACAACGAACTGGTATCTCAATCTCAAGCTCAAAACTTAAATGAACTTGACCCCAACTTAATCAATGACTACGCAAAGGCTATGGAAGGGGTGGCCGCTAATTATAGCTCAGCCAGTAGCGGTGGTGTATTCGCTGAATCTTCCAAGGCATACGAGGAGTATCAGCAAGAGATAGCCCCTTATCAAGATGCCATGCAAGAGTGTTCGGATATTTATTCAACTATGCAGTCAGGTTATAGCGAAGAGGCGAAGTTGAAAATATCCAATTGCAAAGAGCGGTTAGATATCGAAAAAGAGAAGTTATTCGAAAATTATCATTATAAGTTCGATGCAAACGGCAATCCAATTATGGATGCCAATGGTAATCCCAAGTTATTCGGCATAGAGGATCAAGAAGGCCGCTTCGGAGAGCCGCAAGAGACTAAATATGAGTTTGGAAGTGATTCCACAACGATAACTACTTACACTTACAGTACCAGCAAAACTGATGTAACTAAAGTCAACGTAGATTATGATGCAGAGCACCACTATGGTGAATTTTATGTCCGTGACGGTCGTGCAGATCACTATGAAAATGAGGAATACGTCAACCTGAATACAGAAGGCAAGTCTGTTGTTTCTGATATTCACGCACAGGCACACAGTCAAACTATTAATTATTCTAGCGGTTCTACAGAAGTGAAGTCCTACGCCGCTGGTGAGACAGCTGAAGAGAGAGCTATGCGCAAGAACTGGGAGAATAAAGTTCTTGAGGAGTCCAAGAAAGCCAGAATTGCAGACAAGACTGACAATGGTGTAGTGGATAAGAATACACCCAACAACAATGCTTTGAAAGCTGCCAATGCGGAGTTAAAGGCGGCCAGTGACAATCTGAACAGAGTCAACAATGTTAAGGTTTTAGGTATGTCCAGGCCTACTGTTTCGATTGGTGGAGAGCAGTGTACTTTAGATCGCAGTTTAGGTGAAATAATAAGCAACGGTGGTGTGGCCAAGACTACTGATGGCCGCGAGGTTCACTTGGGTGATGGTTCTACTTTATCGGTAGGTGGTTCGTCTTATACTTATGGAGATATCAAAAGTGATTACGCTATCGCCAATGATAGTGCCAGGTTAAGTGAGATGCAAAGTCAAGTCGATGAAATACAGTCTAGAGTGCAAAAACTCGAATACTTAAACAATCTGGACGATGAAATCTCTGATTTAAGAAAGACAACGCCTTCTGTCCTTCAAGGCGGAGTTAATGAGTACGAGCAGGTATGCAAAGATTCTTATGACAGCTACCAGGCCAACTTAGCCGATGCTTATAGTAGAAGTGGTTTGAAAGCGTGTGAAGATGGCATGAAACAAGCTCAGGCCAACTATGAAGCGAAAGTAGCGGCCATGAAGAACAACAGTGGAAGTGGTAGCTCTGGTGGTGTTGATTATAACAAGATGCTGG
This sequence comes from bacterium, assembly GCA_017444165.1. Taxonomy (GTDB): domain Bacteria; phylum Vulcanimicrobiota; class Xenobia; order Xenobiales; family Xenobiaceae; genus RGIG3641. The sequence continues at coordinate 7,194 of JAFSXH010000022.1, forward strand.
AAGGACTCAGCCAGTGGCTTCCTGATTCCAATCAGATACAAGGAATTATGAATGACTTTGCTGGGTACCAAGTTCAGACTGGAACTCAATCTGTAAGTGCCTCCAGTAGCATATCTTCTAATTTGAGCAAGTTGGGTATGATGGGTAAGCAAATGATTACTGATGCCAAGGATTACTCCGAGCAAGAGTTCACATTTGACATAAATGGTGACCCTATAATTGAGTAATAGTATGCCTATTGAATAGGTGATTAACAAGAAGCGAGTCCTCTCCCAGAGGCTCGCCTTTTTTGTTAGCAGGAGAACCGCACTCAATGCGAAGAGTGGCAGAGAAAATTTACTGAAGGTTAAGTTTATGTCTATAAAGATCAGTGTCGTCATCCCCACGTATAATCGAGCCGATAAATTGAAGGAGGTACTGCCTACCCTCCTGCGCCAGACTTTTCCCCAAGAAGATTACGAGATCTTACTCTGTGATTCTGGCTCTACCGATGGTACGGAAGAATTAGTAAAAGGTCTCAACGCGCCCAACTTGAGATTCTTGCCAGGGCCCAATTTAGGCCGTTCAGGGGCGAGAAACCGCGGCATTGATGAAGCTAAGGGAGAGATCATTCTCTTTACAGATGCGGACATTTTGGCCGATCCTCAACTTTTGGAGTTACATTGGCAGAAACACTCAGAGAATAGAGATTGCGCCGCTGTGGGCAACGAGATCCAGGTCAAAACTTTAGAAGAGTATTACGAGTTTTCTCAAGAGCCAGAACATCATTCTCGCCACAATCCAGAGCGCAAATTCTTACCCTGGCATCACTTCTTGACGGGCAACGCCTCTGTACCTAAAGCGATCTTGCAAAAAGTCGGAGGGTTCGACTTGGCTTTTCAAGGTTACGGTCATGAAGATTTAGAGTTGGGTTATCGGCTCATTAAGGCTGGTTTGAAGATCCACTACCTTCCCAAAGCTATAAATTACCATTGGCATCCTGTGGGTTATGAAGAGCAGAAGGGACGCATGCGTTTAGCGGGTCATTCCACGATAAGATTCTATCGCAAGTATCACGATCTGCGCATAAGTCTGCAGATGGGCATGAACCCCCTCTCTATGTTAGTCCACTCTTTCTTAAAGTCCAGTCCTTACATTTTGAGACTCCTCGACCGCCTCGGTGAAAGGTATAAATTGGCTCGTGAGATCATCTATCAATACCACTATGTTACTGGTATGAAAGAAGCTATGGGGACGCTTTAATAACTTATGAATCCAGTTCCCTTAAAAGAAGCCCAAAATATAGCAGTCATCCGCACTGATCACATAGGTGATCTGATCGTCTCTACCCCATTTTTGAACGCCCTGCGCAAGGCCGCACCTCAGGCTAAGATTACGGCTATTTTGCCCAAATACACAGAACAGGTTCTCTACAACACTAATTTAGTCAACGAGATCTTAACTTATGATGGCAAACCAGATAGTCAATTTTTAGCTAAGGTTAAAGATATAAAGGCCGATATTGCTATCAGTCTGGCTCCGCGCACAGTGGCCTATAAATTGGCCCACGCTACGGGTGCGCCCTGTCGCGTAGGTTATTACTACGCCAACCGCCCCTTGACGGCTATAATGTGTCGCATACTCTATTTGACCCATACAATGAGTTTAAACTTATTCAAAGAGTTGCGTTTAGGCCATCCTATACTCCATGAAGTGCAACAATTGGGAGAATTGGCCAAAGCCATGCAGATGAAGTACACGGATGAATCTTTACACTTGGTTCTGGATGAAAAGGAACGGAGCGAAGCGCAGAAGATCGTCCATGAGTGGAATCCCCCCCTAGCCGCTCTGCAGTTGCACAACAACTGGCTCAGTTCTAACTGGTCTTTTGACAATATGCTAGAGCTCATAAATTTAATAAAGGCCCACGCTCAAGGCGGCCATCTCATGATCTTCTACGGGCCTGCAGAAAAAGAACTGGCCCAGAATTTGCAGAACAGACTCGCAGATGATCCTTCTCTGCACTTTTTAGGTGGTCTGACTTTTCGCCAATGGGCCTCCCTGCTCGATAGCGCAGACTTTGTAGTGACTCCAGATACGGGCGCGGTACACCTGGCTTCTAGTCTCCACAAGACGGTTATCGCCATCTACGAAGAGCGCACCGCCACTTTAAATACCCAACAGTGGGCCCCCTGGCAAGTACCTCATCGCTCAATCGTCAAGGGCGAACCTGAACAGACATTAAAACAGATAGATCTGGCTCTAAACGATCTCCTAGTAGATAAACTGGCCTGGGAGGCGATCAAACTCAAGGAAGAGGAAAACATAACTTAAAACACTGCAAGTTACTGGTAAATCTTTTACCTCTTGCGCTTACCCCCATTGCCCCTATGTTGTCCTCCATCTCCCAAGAGGATGTGGTGTTGTTTCAAGCGGGCCGCGTCGCTCTTGGCTACGTAGATCGGTTTACCTTCACAATCGGCTTCAGCAAAGTACATAGCTGTGGCCACTGTACCAGGCGTAGGTATGAAACATTGAACCTGTTGGGGTGACCAGTGGCGTTTCTTTAGCCAGGCCTGCAATTGGTACATATCTTCATCTGTAGAACCTGGAAAGGCACTCATCAAATAAGGAATTATGTACTGTTCCTTCTGAGCAATCTTAGAGTAACGATGAAAATAGGTGATAAATTTTTCCATCGTCTCAATTTTAGGTTTGCGCATATATTGCAACACCTTATCACTGCAATGTTCAGGGGCGATCTTAAGTTGTCCGCCCGTAAACTCACTGACGTAAGCCTGACAAGCCTTATCATCCTGC
>JAFSXH010000286.1 GCA_017444165.1 bacterium
GAGTCAGAGTCCTTAGCTTTGTCCGCATAAACTCAATCACACCCGTTCTTATCTCAGTTTCACAAGCTATTCTCTCAGAATCTGATAATTTTACAAAATTTCCGCCTACTCTCTCACTCAACCGAGGACGCAAACGGGCCTGATAATAATAATCATCCAATATCCGCTCTAGCAAAAATCGCCTATTCAAATCTAAATCTACATTCTTATTCAATAAAGAAGCCCAGGCTAAAGCCGTCCCTAAGGCGTTTCCAGCCGTATTCCAAGCGGCATATCCAGACAATTGATGGAGCAATTTTTTTTGAGATAAGGACTCTACAAGACGATAAGAACCACCATTAGCATAGGCTAAATCAGCTACAACGATCTTATGACCGTCATCAATATCCTTTTTTAATCTATCTAGCCAAATGTTGAGATATTCTTTAGGCAGATCGCTGCTCTGTTTATATTGATAAACAGCCTCACGCTGTCTATCCCAGGGAGCGTAGATCCACAACTGAACTTCACTATCTTCCTCAGTCAAAGATAGATCAGCCCATTGAGCTTGACTCGTGACAACATCTTTTAAAGGTCGGCCTTCATAGAGAGTGACCTGTTCTTCAGCTCCACGGTGCGAATAACCAACTTTAACCTTTTGTCCTGGATTTAGCAAACGAGCCAAAAGGAGCATAGCTACTTCATCCGTACCCGCTCCCAAGACGATATTTTGTTTATCAAAACTTGCCCTCTTTAATTCTTCCGCTTCCCAAATATTTATACCCTGAGTTTTAGTATCATCTAAACCTAGAGCTAAGAATTTGTCACTCTCACGAGGCCAGCAATCGACTAACCGCAGATTGAGAGCGTGTTTCTCCTTTCGATAAGCTAAATAACGATTCCAAAAATCTAACTCAAGGCCATACTCACTCAAAACAGCTTTAATCTCTGTCTGCAAATCATCGAGAAAATTAGATAAACTATCAGCAGAAAATTTATATTTGTCAGCTAAACTTTGAGAGAAAGATGTCAATAAATTGGCTTGTTCAACCTCTGAAATATTAGTCTGGGTCGGGGCAACTCTCATAATTGTAGAAAATGCAACTAATTTCTGAATGTTTAATTGCTCTAAAAAATGAGTTACTTTAGGCCAACAACAATCTACACTGGCAGGGAGACGAGAAGCCACCAGACCTCCATAGGCCAACATATCCAAAGAGAGTATGGCCTCCTCTAAATGCTGATGATTACACCAACTAATGAGTTCTTCACTCTGCCAAAGTTCAAAAGGAAGCGAAATTAAATCGACCCCTGCCATTTTGGCCAAACGCTGAGGAAAACGCCAACAACAGGGGCGATCATCTAAGGGAATAAAGAGAATCTTATCGGTAGATCTCATCGATAGCCTTGCGGAAAGAAGCTACAGTCTCGGCTAAGTGGGTCTTGCCTAAATCGGTCACTACCGCCCCTATGGCCAAACCTCTAACACCTACCTGCTGAAGATACTTAACCTCATCAGGACGAACCTTCTTCTGCGTAGGCACAATAACGGGAACTCCACAACTGCGCACTAAATTTTTATACTGACAGAGATCAGCCGCCGTTAAACGTGTGCGATACATGGGACGCGGAATAATAGAAGACTCAATAACATCGACTCCCAAACTTACCAAATCCTTCACAAACTGTTCGTTCCAATCAGGACCCACCGCCGACATGTGAGCCATCTCCGACCAATGGAGATATTCAGGAGGAATATGATTGGCGAAAAGATCCCAAAAATCGAAGCCAAATTCACGTATTTCTTTGAGATCTTCAGCATTAGGTACAACTTCCGCCCCTGTCACTATGCCTAAAGGTATATACTTTTTGACGACCTCAGCAACTTTAGCAATATTATCTTTTTCTTCATGCCAAGTGCCAAAGTTAGTTCCACTAGCAAAATGAGCGCAATTTAGATGAACCTTAACAGCATCGGCCCCATTTTCCAAAGCAATACGCGCTAACTCTGGATCATTTTGGGTAATGCTCACCAAAAGGACGAATTTTTCTGAGAAACTCTTCAAAAGTCTGTGCATACTCTAC
>JAFSXH010000023.1 GCA_017444165.1 bacterium
TAAATATAGGTATATCTCTGAACCTCATAAGTCTGGGAATTACTATCATTGCTCTGATCGTCTATATCTATGTTTTGATGTGTGATTTTAGGACTGTTGGCGATTATATAGAGATGGGAATGCCCAAAGAGTACGAGTGGTATCTGGCTTACAGTATTCTCTTAACTTTGATAATTATCTACATAGAGATTTTAAAACTTTTAGCTAGATCTCGCAAAAAATAAAGGCTGATTAGCATGACTGATTCCCGCGATGATAATAAAAAAGATAATGTAATATATCTGTCTTCTGCTCCTGATAACAGAGCATATCAGCATTATTATCTCAAGGGAATCAGTTCTTTAGATAAAGGTAGACTGACTACAGCTATAGATAGTATAAATAAAGCCTTAAAATTAAATCCAGAAAATTGGGAACTTCGTTTACAATTAGTTCAACTTCTATTTGATGATAAACAATATGATCTAGCTAGAAATCACCTCAAGTATCTGCGCAGAAAATTTGATGGTTTATATATAATATCTACTTATTCTCTGGGTCAAATTTATAATATTATAGAAAAGTACGGTAAAGCTATTCGTTGCTATAAGCAGTGTCTCAAAAAACTGAGCGAAGGTTTTAAAGATGAAATTGGCTCAATTGATGAAGTAGATGTGCGCCGCGAATTGGCTGTGTCTTATTACAATGCAGGTCGCTACAACAAAGCGGCCTTTCAACTTTTGGAAAAGATTTTTTCTCGAGGCGTTCTGGATGAGAAGCCCAATATTGGCGATGTCGTTCTATTGATCAATATCATAATTCAATCTAATAGAAAAGGAGATTCACAAGAAGAAATAGACAAAGAAGCCATAAATATGTCACTGGATCTTTTGCGACAAAAAACTAAAGAGAATGCCAACGATCATCTGTTCCATTTAAATTTAGGCAAATTTTACGAAATTTATCTAAACTCTCCGAGTATGGCCTTACATGAATATAGGAAAGCTTATAATCTGTCACCGCATGATGCGGAGGTAATTTACAATTATGGTCGTTCTCTGCAATTAAACGGGCAAAAACAAGAATCTTACGATCTTCTGTACAGAAACCGAAATGTTTTAAAAGATAAGGTAGATCACAGTATATTAATAGCCCTTACAGCCATAGAGGTAAATTGCCTGGATGAAGCCAGAGAGATTCTCGAACGTATTTTGCAAGAAGATCCTCAAAATTTAGAAGCCATTATAGGTATGGGGGATTTAGAATATAGATCTCATAACTATGACAAAGCTATGGAATATTTAGGTAAAGCAAAAAAGCTAGAAGCAAATAACTCGAGAACTATTTTTCTCTTAGGCCTAGTGTATTTGCAGAAAAAAGAAGATATTTCTAAGGCCATAAAGCAGTTGGGTTTAGCTTGCAGGTTAGATCCTGAAAATAGTCGTTACTACCTCCATTATGGAGATGCTCTATCCCAAAATGGCCAAAATAGAGAAGCCAAAGATGCTTGGCGCAAAGCTGCTGAATTGGATGACCAGCTTAAAGAGAGCGTGAGGGCACGCTTCAAAAGATTGAAAAACTCAGGTTAATAAAGATGCAATTCCACTTACTAAGCGATGGACGCCTGCTGTTTATAATGGCTTTGGCGGCCGTAGTTTCCATGTTGACGACCCTAAATATAGCCTCTAGACCGGCGGCTATACGCACTAAACAAGTAGCCTTGGCGATGGCCGTTTCCTCGGTCTTTTTCATGTTTACGCGCTTTGCCAACCTATTTTACCTACCTATTTTGGCAACATACGTAGATGAAGCCACTCGTACGGGACAAACAGATGTTCTCTATCAACAGATCCAGTGGGTAGTCATAGGGTCAGCACTGGGGGCCTTCATATCATGGATACTCTTACCGACCTTCACCGCTGTGTACGAGAAAGGAATCTCAGGAATCAGTACACGCGGTTCCATGCTCAAAATGCTCCTAGCTCTGCCAACTCCACGCGGAATCAAAGCCCTAATAAAGTGTCTGCGCTCTCCCTTTGAATTGAAAGATTGGTTGAAGGAAGATCCTCAGCAAAAGTTTGTTCTACCTAAAGATCTCCTCTTGTGGAATATCTTTGCTACGGCCATTTGGACGGTCGGAGCTTTAGCCGCCCTGCAAGTGAGTGCGATCTATCCGCGATTAGAGGCGACCTCTGTCTTGCTCTCAGGTTTAGTGAACTCTTTTGCCGCTATAGCCTTCAGTCTCTTTGTTGATCCTAAGGCGGCTGTAATTACCGATCAAGCCGTAGCTAACCAGAGGCCACAGAGCCACGTTCTCAAGATGAGCTATTATCTAGGTTTAGGCAACTTTATCGGTGGACTCCTAGGCTTAGCGACCTTCCCTGTAGCTATCAAGATGATAAGTTGGGCCACAGAAAATTTAGGCAGTGCTCAAATGGCCGAAAATATGTGGATGGTTATCGGCTTAAATGTGATTGTCTGTACTTTGATGTGTACAGCCTTTGCTTCACGTGTATCGGCGGTAATAACTCGCAGTGTAGCTACCGCTCTAGCCATATACAACGTATTCTTCTTGATAACCCGCTTGATGGGCCAAGTTTACGCCCCTATTTTAGGTGCAGTGCGCGATTCGGTAATAAATGGAACCTCTACTGCCGCTGATCTTTTGCCCATGTTCCGCTGGGTGATCTTCGGAGCCACTATCGGAGCCGTATTGGGCTGGGTATTGTTGCCAACTTTTGTGGAGATATACTCAACTGCCATCAAAGCCCTAGAAGCTCGCAAAGGTTCAATGGCCCTCCTCCTCAAAGATCTCCTCTATCCCCGTTATTGGCTGCGCGTCCTCAAATGCTGGCGCAGACCCTCTAATTTTGGCCTCACTATGCAGGACATAAAGACCCTGCCCAAGGGGTTTCTAGTAGCTAACGTGATAGTTGTGGGCGTACATACCATAGGTGTCCTAGCCGCCATCCAAGCGGGAGCAGAACTTTCTGGCAATTTAGCCCGCACCGCTACACTGTTATCTTCAGTGATAAATGGCGTGGCCACAATATTAGCCAGCGTAGTAGTAGACCCCACCGCCGCTAAGATCACCGATGAAGGAGTAAATGGCAAACGCTCCTTGGCACAAGTGCAGGCAATGGCTTTGTCGCTATGTTTGGGAACAGTATTGGGCACAGCCCTTTCGCAGATACTCTTCGTTCCTAGTGTTGATATTATAATGTTAGGAGCTAAGATTTTGGATTATATCTTCTAGAGAAATCTCTGCCAGTTAAAGCCTAACCTCTGAAAAAAAGCCTGCCCTTCATCACTTATAGGCCGAATAGCCAATTGTGCCAGATCATCGAAACTAGAATCTAAGGGAATATCTCCGTAGAGTGTAGTCAAGCGTTTGTTGTTTTGTAGCGTATCAGAAGAGCTGGCAATAATATCGGCAAAGCGCTGGCCCGCTCTATCGGGGTGAGCCATTAATTCTTCTAAACAGCCGCAATCTTTGAGTAACTTAGCTGCTGTCTTAGGACCTATTCCTTTAATACCAATAATATTATCTGCAGCATCTCCCTGTAAAGCCAACCAGTCTCTGATCAACTCCGCCCCTACCCCATAATGCTCTTCACAATTGCTCCTATCTACAGAGTGATTAACCTGCCCCTTATTATCTGGCATAATTATGGCAACATCACCCTCTAGAGCCAAAATTTGGGCAAGATCCTTATCTTTAGAGATTATGCGCACACTCCAACCATTTTTGAGGAACCTCTTTGCCAAAGAGGCGATCACATCGTCAGCTTCAAAACCACTGACATTGAAAACTCTATATCCCAAATGGCGACAGAGCTCGAGTGCCAAAGGAATCTGAACCTTGAGATCTTCATCCAAAGGCGGCCGATTGGCTTTATAAATAGGTGAAATATCCTCTCGAAAAGTGCGCTCTTTAGATTCAAAAGCACAGATACAATATTCCATAGACAGATGGCGGCGCAAAGAGGTCAAAATAACTGCCAGCCCGTTCAAGGCTCCCGTAGGTGTACCATCTGGACTAACTAAACGGTTGTTCTTATTTAAAGCGTAGTAACTTTTGAAGACTAGATACATGGTATCTATCAGATATATAATTGGTCGCATGTATAAACCTTGCCTTAATTTAGTGTAATAATCCTTCTCAACAGATATGTTAAACCAAAAATAAAGAAACAAGATACAACATACAAGGCCCACAACGTAAGTTTACAACTTATCATCCTTGCCCAAAAACTTACACACCTTAAACGCCACCTCCCCAAATGCTATCCCAACTATGATCCTCCAAAGGACAATAACCCCCAAAATTAACCACACAGAATGGCCCGCAACAAAAGAAAACTTCGCCATGCGATTGAGCATATCAATAGGATCAATCCCCATAAAGATCATACCGTTAATAGCACTGCAAAGACAAGCCACCAAGCCCGCCACTGCCCCAGCAACCATAACAGACAATCTCCTCAAACCGCCAAAGTGGATAACTAAATCAATAGCTAGAGCCTCTAAACCTATACAATAAATGGCAAAAAACTTACTGCCCCCTGCTAAGAGCAAATTGAGAAAAGCTGTACACACCCCACACATAGTAATAATACCAAATCTAGGAATGCGGACAAAGAGCAGAGTGTAAACGATGAGATTAAAACCGATCATAACTGAGCCCTTCATAGAAAAATTGATGAGGTGCAGAAAACCACCCACCAGCAATTCTATCAAGGCATTACAAGCGGTCATCAGAGCTATTAACGTAAGTTCTTTAGTCTTTATCTTCACAATTTTGTTAAATTCTCCATAAATTTGGCAAATGATCCCTGCGCAAAAGTTTCAATCTCTCTTACCATCTCAACATAAAGTTTCAACACAACGCGGGCCTCTGCCGTAAGTTTAGTCCCTCCATGATCTGCTCCACCGATGGTCTTTTCCATAAGTTGTACACCGAGATTCTTTTCCAGATTTTTCAATAACTTATGGGCCTTAGCATAAGACATGTCCATATCTATGGCCGCCTGACGGATAGATCCTAACTTATCAACTCTACGCAAAAGTTCATAAGGCCCACGCCCCATAAACTTTTCCCCATCATCATCTTTTATCTGCACGTTGACACTTATACGCAAAATAAACGCCTTGCCTCTCTATTTGTCTATAGTAATACTTTCAACAGTTAATGGATTACTGCTATCATTGAAAATATTTATATCTATCAGAGTAGAATCATCTTCTATATCGATAGGTACACGATTCTCACCATCTTTCAAAACAAATGTAACTACGCTTCTGGGATTCTTCACTTTGAAAAACGCATCCCTGGACAACTTACGCAAATAACTTCCTTTCACAACACCGTTACTTTTACAATTGACAATTAAATTGTATCTCCCCTTCAATAATGGCATACAAGGACTACTGATTCCTGTTTTAGGTAAGATATAATTATTGTTTCGCATCACTGGTAAAATATTTTTTTGCAAAATATTATCGAGTAAATCTCTATAACTAGAATAGTCATAAATGTTGAGTCCCTGATAACTGTAAACCAAATGTTTATTGTCTGCGTAGAGTCCAGATTGATCACAAGCTCTCTCTTTGTCAGTAATTAACAAAAATATATTTCCTTCTGGTAGACAAAATAATTTTTCCCGACACTGCAAAGTATCGTTCATAATCATACTCATCCAATCGATTATTTCATAACAAGACATAGTCACCCAAAACTTTATTTCTCCATTAGAGAGTTCTACAATTGGAGCACAATGCCAAAAAGTCGCTATTCCTTGAGTGTAGTGGTTATCTTTTAGCCAATTTGCAGCCGCTTTGTAATTATATCTGGGAACAACAGGGAAAAAATACAGACAGAAACTTTGCACAAATAAACATATAGCAAATGTACCACAAACTAATTCTTTTCTTTTTGTCTTATCTTCAGATAACCATATAGCCAATATAGGCAACATAGAAGCCAAGGAGGGAATAATGTAGCGAATTTCACTGGAGTTGCCAGAAGAGACTATAAAGAAAGAAGTAATAAGCAGGCTACTTATGCTAAAGATAATTATATATTTCTTTGTAAAACTAATTTGTGAAAACTTATTTAACGTTAAAACAAAGACCAATATCAATAGAGTTACTAAAATTAAAGAAGAAAATGTCTTTAAACCCTGCAAACTATAAACACTTTGACATCCAGTATAACCGCAAATTTGCATAAAACTATTAAAGATGAAATTGACAAATTGAACAAAATCAAAATTATTTAAAGAGAGCGTTTCTGGATGTTGGAATTGATATATTTTACTTAAATATTTAATATTAAAGATAACACCTAAAAAATTAACGATGA
>JAFSXH010000287.1 GCA_017444165.1 bacterium
CCTTACTCACCAGAATATAATCCTATAGAAAACACTTGGCATGTATTCAAAAAGAGGGTGTGTGAACTACTTAGAGTTTGTTCTAGCTTTGATGAAGCTGTTAAAATAGTTTTTGAAACTTTTAAAGTTTATTGACTATAACACCAAAGGAGAAATCTAAACTCCTAGCCCCGAAATTATACGTGCCGTAAAAAAGGCCCGTATCACTGTTTAATTCTTCATCGTACTGCTGTGCATTCCCATTCTTAGTAGCTTCCGTGTAATAAGATCTAAACGCAGATACAGCATAAGCTGTTCCCTCATCGAGATGCAACTTGACCTCAAATCTCTTCATAAGTTCTTCATCTTCAACAAAAGTTGAAGGAAGAGAATTTTTCAAACCGCGTTCGAAACTCTGGCGTATCTCTTCTACATTTTGTTGCACAAAATTGGCCGAAAAAGAAAGAAGATATTGCAAATATATCTTGCGCTCAGATACATTATTGAGTCTGCAACCGATGTAATAAGCATAATTCTCAATAGGATCGATAGATTTCTCTCCTTGAGCGTTAAATTGAAGATCAAAACGCTCACCATCTTTGTTAGGTAACCAGGTAACTCTATTGGGATCATCGGCCCACTCTTTGATAGAAAGCTCAGAAGTTACATCTGAGTCTATATCTTTCGACCTAAAAATAGTGGGAAGACTGAGCTTAACTAACTGATAACCGCCCTCGACTATTACCGCAACAGTAGTACGATCAAAGCCAAAATCAATAGCCGCCCACTGCCCACCAGGAACAACCGAAGCACGCGGATCGGAAGCGTAAATTCCAGGTTTTAATGCAGAGACATCAAGCCACTTTTCATCTTTAGGAAGATTGTCTTTGGTAAAATCACGATAAGGCCACAATTTCCAGCAACCCAATTGGGGAGCGAACATTTCTTCTGAGCAATAACGATCATCATGGATAATCTCGCGCAAAGTCAATAGCAATCTTTGATCAGTGATATCATCAACAACATCTACATTATTCTCAACCTGCGACTCACCAAAATAAGACTCCTCGGAATCTGAAACATGACAAAGATCAGGAAGAAAATTAATCTTAACAGTACGATATTCTATTGGAAGCACAGCCACGCCCCCACCTCCTTACAATTTTTTTTACACACAACTACACTTGCAATATTATTAAAGTCATAATTAAACCAAAATTAAAAATATTACACTAAAACTTATATCACAACAAAATTTGTTTGTCAACAAACAAAAAGGACACAACTTCAGACACAACACACAAGGTTTACAACCTAAACTTACAGCCTAAATAAACTTAAACCAGAACTGTGGAAACATTGAAGTTGAATAGCAGTTGTGACTTTTTGATGAGCGGATCTTTTTACTAACTCCACACTCCAAATTAAAACTGCCAAACACAGATACTTGACAATCTCTAAGAGCAAAATATCTTTATAACCACGGGTACGATATAAACTCCAGTAAAGACCACACCAGAAATAACCACCATCACCCAAGTTGCAAAATTATCTAAGCCGCTTACACTATCTAGTCTGCGATAGAATCTCAAGTATAAAACAAAGACCACTAACCCTAAAGACGAGATCACCACCCCAAGCACAAGACCTTTGGGTATAAAGGTTATCTCAATTTCATCTTCACCTTGAGGAAGGGTAAAAGATACAAAACCAGTTAAAGCCCTGCTGTAAGGGACTTGCACACCATTAACTTTAACGACAAAATTGTCATTGTAGGGCAAACTCACAAAGAGAGTGGAATCGGCCGCAACATTACACTTACCGTAAAGGCCACTGCCTTTTACGTTTAAATTGCCACTTTGAGCGCGTTGGCAAAGCTCGTTTAACTTATAAAAATTTACTCCAAAAAGGGCTAAAGA
>JAFSXH010000288.1 GCA_017444165.1 bacterium
AGCGATATTCTTCTGTTTATCTTTAGCAACTCTCTTAATAACTTGCTCTTTCTCTTCGAGAGATTTGAGCCTATCTTCGTTGCCATTCGAATTGATTACCTGGAAGAGCCTGTAGATCTTCTTTAAATGCTCGCGCCCCTCGAAAGGTTTATCATAATTGGAGTTAGTATCTTTGGCGGCTTCTTGGGCTAAATTCGTCTTCCGCACAAAATCAGCCAAATCTACGGCACGTATCTTATTATTATGCATGCCGATCAATACAGACTCAGATCCAATTTCTCTCGTACTACCTTCACTAAAGACTGGCTCTTTCTCGCCTATAACAATCTTAGCGGCCTCGATACCCAACATAGTTGCTAAGTTGCGATCATAGGACGAAGGTATACCTCCACGCTGTACGTGGCCCAAAATGGTCACACGCGTGTCAGCTCCAAACTTGTGAGAGAGGACATTCTTAACATATTCACTAGAAATTTGCCCTTGTTTGTGAGTAGGATGACCAGCCTCATCCAATATGAGCTTATCATCATCTTTGGCAGGCCCCGTCTTCTCATCGTACTTGAGCCAACCGCGGGCTCCCTCAGCAACAATGACGATACTAGCCCGCTTACCGCTATCTTTGCCTCCTTGCAGATCTCTAACCATCTGATCTTCCCAATCTTTGGGACAAGGATTCTCGGGAATTAAGACCCACTCCGCTCCCGTAGCCAAACCGGCCATCAAGGCCAAATAACCACAATGGCGACCCATCACCTCAACAACGAAAGTCCTCTGATGGCTATCCGCTGTGCTAAATATAGCATCTACAGCCTCAGTTATGCGGTGTAAAGCGGTATCTGCTCCAATAGTTATATCGGAACCATGCATATCATTGTCGATAGTGCCAGGCATACCGACCACGTACAACCGAGGATGTTTCTCCAAAGTATCACTGGGCAAACTTCCCTCTTCAACGAGAGCTTTTATGTGATCTTGCCATTCCTTACACAGCAAGTTAGCCCCATTGAGAGAGCCATCTCCACCTATGCAAACCAGACGATCAATGCCCCTGCTCAAAAGCGAATGTACAGCCTTGCGCCTGCCTTCACAGCCCATCATCTCTTTACAGCGAGCCGTACCTAAAATAGTGCCACCCTCACCTAAGATACCACTTACATCCTTGTAGGCCATCTTTTTAACGTGCTTTTCAGGATACTGTAAGCCAACATACCCTTCGTGAATACAATATACCTCGGCCCCAAAATGCAGAGCAGTACGAACCACAGCACGAATAGCCGCATTCATCCCCTGGGCATCCCCGCCGCTAGTCATAACACCGATCTTGATCTTCTCACCATCACTATTCATACAGTAAAACCTATCCTTTCCTACCAGGCGATTCAGTTGCAAAAATTGAAGCGTCTTTCCTGCTTTACAAACTAAACTTTATTCTTAAAGTAATAAAATGGCCCACTCAAGAGATAAAGGCCGCAGAAGAACCAGGCCGAAAATGGTACACTAAAAAGAGCTACAACTAACGGAAGCGCAAAGGACCATTTTGGTATCCAGCTCATCTTAGTAAGTTTGGGATAAGGCAGACGACAGAACATCAGACTGCCCAATATTACAGTAATAATTGCTATGCCGTATATGTTCATAAATTTACAACAAGTAGGAGCAAAAAAATCGGCAAGACAAAGTATGGCCAATATGGCCGCCGCACCAGTGGTAGGTAGTCCTTCGAAAAAACTAGGTGGACAGAGCGAATCAGTGTTAGCATTGTAACGGGCCAAACGCATACCACCAAAGCAGATGAAATAGAAGGCCACTAGTAACAGGCAATAGTGCCAACAGCCCTGCAGATGCGGCAGATCAGCCCCAGTCCTCCAGCCCCCTTCATATAAAGCCTTTATCACTCCCATTAAACTTGAAGAATAACCTTTTCCAGCCCAGGAAGCTAAACTGAATCCATCTCCCCAACTGGCCCCAGCCCAGGCGTACCCCAATACACCACCAGCCAAACAGAAACTGGCATAATCTGCCAAAGAATCCAACTGCGCCCCAAACTCGCTGGCCACATTCAACTTTCTAGCCAAAAAGCCATCACAAGCATCGAAACAGACCGAAGCCAATAAGGCCCAACAGGCCCAGAATAAAGATCCAGTTATAGCCAAATAGAGGGCCAATAAGCCCAAAAACATATTAAAGAGCGTACAACAAGTAACAATTACAAAATACATGGCCAGCCTTTTCTAGCCAGATTAAAGCCCCCCTCCAAAAAGAAAAAAAGGCGACCAGCCTAAACTGATCACCCTTTTCTAAGTAAATTCTAAACAGATCTACTTAAATATTCAGCTTACTTTCCAATCACAGAAGCCATATCAACCATACGGAACTCTTTAGCATTTGGCCACCAGTCGAAGCTCTTGAAGGTCTGACCATTGCGGACAAAGGTACTAGAGTAATTGTTGTGACTTACCTTAATGGAGGTAATGCCTAATTCATCTAAGCTCTTGAGTTCATTAGCCTGAGCAATAGCATCGCCATTGACATCGGTCCAAACCTTGAGGCCCTGAAGCTCAGTACCACTCAACTGCCCATCATTGTTGGCATCCAAAGAGGCCATCTCTTCGTAACCATTCTCAAAACCATTGGTCACACCGAAGAGATTGCTTCCGTTGACACTACCGTCAGCATTGGGACGGCAGAGTAGACCGTCGTTAGCACCGACCCACTCCATAATCACAGGGAAACCATTGTTGTAGAAATCGAAGAGAGCTACATTATCACTGAAAGTGTTATGAGAAAGATACTGACCGTTAGAAGCCTCAATCTTACCATCACCATCGAGGTCGAGGACTACTGGCGTAACTGTCTTGGAAACACTGACAACACCACCAACATACTTATAATCACGCTTGTTGATAGCATCATAATGGAATGTACGAGTATAATAATTATCAACTATCTCAGCAGTAGTCGTACCACCACTAGCACTATAAGCGGCAAAAAGGCTATCGGGATCGCCAACCATCACGCTACCAGCATCAGTAGTAACAGTGGAAGTTACAGTGCTAGAATCCTTGGTCTGTTTCACACTAGTGAGGTCATAGCCATTCTCTATGTAAGAATTATACTTAGAATCCGTTGAATTCTTACCCTTGGCATTCGTATCATGATAAACACCGTTATGCTTGGAATTATCTTCTACTTCCGTAGCACCACCAGAGTAACCAGCACTCACCAAAGCATCTTTAACTTTCTGTATTTCAGCAGCTGTGACATCCCTACCAGTCCCCCTCGACTCACTGTAAGTACCTACACGACTAATATGGATGGTCTGAGAACCTATAACTATAGTGTAATCGTGAGAATCAAAGTATGCCGTATCAAAACAAGCAATTGCCTTAGCAGCATCATCTAAACTAGAGAAAGACCCAGTCAAAACACCACCGCTGTAGCTATCCCATCCACCAGACTTTCCGTCACTGGCTAGACTGCCAGTAGCATAAGCGTTATGATCAGAAATCCTGCCATACTCGTAACTACTGTCAATGTTATAATTCATCTTCACACCAGAAGGACCAACATCTTCCTTCTTATTGGTGTAATTCTTAGTATAATCAGACTTGTTTTTAGTATTATACTCTCTAACATCTTTGTAGTGATTATTAGTAACAGTAGGTGACTTGGTATCACCTTTGCCGTCTCCTAGGTCAGTCACACCAGCTAGGGTAGGTGCAGCAAACGAACTAACGGCTAACACAACAGCTAATAAACCATAACGATAATTCATTGCTAAATCTCCTCGTTTTTCCTTAAGAACTCAAAACGCTCAGAATCAATATCTAAACATTTCTGGAGTTATTATAACTCATCATTAAAATTTTGCAAGCAAAAAAAGGCGACCTGCCAAAATAGATTACTCTTCTCTAGGTAAATTTACTCAATCTTTAGTTGATCACAGCAGTTTACAAACAAACGTAAATCAAAACTCTGTGAACTGTCGTAGCTCAAAAAAAAATGCTACAGTAATTTACTATAAAATTAAGAGGTTCAAATTATTATTTGGCAAAAGGGGACGGCAGTATATTTCTAGGAGTGCAACTATGAATAAGAAGTTCTTCACCTTGTTAGCTGCTACTTGCATATTTTCTGTAGCTAGTACAGTTATGGCTAATGAGGTTGTGATTCCTCAAAATAAGCTGAAGCAAGCTGGCATAAATGTCAATAGAGCTCATATGGGCCGTTTCAGCAGTGATAATTCTTTTTTGTATCTCTATCAGAGCAACCCCGATCTCAAACGTACTAGAGAAGGTTTCCCCGTAGAACTGTTCGTTTTGCCTATAGACGGTAAGAATAAAGTGGGAGATATTAAAAAATATGAGATTTCCTCTCCTGTCAGCAAGATAGAAGGAATGACTCTTACTCCCGATCAAAAGAATGTAATAATAATTAGCAAATCTGGTACTTCTTTTGTCAAGTTAAATTTAGAAACTGGCAAACAAGAGACTATCCTTGAGCATGTGGAAGGACAGCCTGGTTTTAGATCAAATCCTCAACTTATTCGAGTTGATAATGGAGAAGTGTTCGTTCAAGGCTACTTCTACGATTCACAGAATTTCGCTGGTGTCGATTGCACAACTATTTTAGATCCATCTAAAAAGGGTGTGGAGGCCTTCAAAGAGGTTATCAGGATAGAAAAAACTATCGATTACGATTTGAGACCTCTGGCTTATAGCTTCACTAGTACTAAGTGTGCCTTTGGTGTTTTAGACGACAAAAAAGGTAAGCAAAGTATCTTTGCTTGGAATCCTCCAGAAGTGAATGAACCTGTTACTGTAGATGATGGCAAAAAGATCAGTGACTTCTGGGCCTCTGGCAATCGTGTTGCCTACTCTATTCAGAGAGCCGATGAGACTTACGATCTCATGATATATGATCTCAAAACCAAAGAGAAGAAGACCATAGCCAGCGGAACAAAGACTCCTTATTTTAACCTTGCCCTCTCGGAAGATGCTTCTACTCTGCTCTTCACCGATACGGAGCACAGAATTACTCGCGCTAAATACTTCTACGCTGACGAAGCCAGTGGATGGCAAATGAAACCAGTAGTTGATTTTGGAGATAAGACCCGCCCCTTCGGTGTTACTAGGATCTCTAATAATGGTGGCAAAGTTGCTGTTTTCAACAGAAAGTCTTTGACTATCGCCGACGTAAAGTAATACAGGCATAAAATAAAAAGGCGACCAGTAAAATCTGATCGCCTTTTTTCTGATCTATAAAAAAATTTGGAGTAATTTTTTTGATGGCTGAAGATAATAAGATTGAAGAGGAATATCTAGAGTTTGAACCTTACGTAGAACAGCAACTAAATTTAGTAAGTGCTTGGGAAGAGGTAGACAGACTAGAGACGACCGCCGAGGCTTTTCGTGAATGTCGCGATGGCATGAAAGAGCTGTCTTACAATCTTGAAAGCCTAGAGAAATTGAGTAGCACCTGTCAGAAATTACACGAAGATTACGAACAACTTCTTCAAAAGGAACTCTCCCTACAAAACCGCTTGACTGCTTGTCAGGAAAATTTACAGAAGATTGAAGCAGAATTAGCTGAAGAGATAGAGGAGCCAACTTTAAAGAGTACAGGAGCGGGTATAAACTTCACTATAATTCTTTTAATAGGCGTTTTAATTGCTTTAGTCGCTCAAGCTCTCCCCTGGTCGTGGCTCGCCGCCTCTATAATAGTCCTAATAGGTTGGTCAATCATCCTCTTCCGTTTCTTAGCTCAGAAAAAAGTTTACACCAATTACTGCGGCCGCAAGGCAGAACTTTCACCTAAAAAACGTTCCCTCAACGAAGAACAGAACGAACTCTGCCAAACACAAGAAACTAACAACTTAAAATTAAAAGAGACGATCTTAAATTACAAAAAACAACGCAACGATTACCTCAACCTCATCGCCCCCACTTACGATATCATAGAAAAGTGTCGCAACTGCTTCTCTGATCTCTATACAGGCAACGTCCAAAGCGAAGACGGCCGCATAGAGAGCGGAGTTTTAAAACTCTTCCAATACGATGCCTGCTACCGCATGTTTAAACTGTTTATAAAAAAATACCAATCTATGGAAGAGCGCGTCAACAATTCTAAATCAGAAAAAGCCCGCCAAGGCATGGCTAAACTCTCTCCCCGTGTAGATACAGTGCGCCAACGCTTTGAAAAAGCTGAACAAATTCTAAAGGATATAGATACAGAAAAAGCCTGTAACGAAACAGATTCAATGCGCATAGAATTTAATTCACTATTCTCTGTGGTGAGCAAATTCGAACAAAATTTGCCAGAACTAGACAACTAGGAATCATCTCATGAATC
>JAFSXH010000289.1 GCA_017444165.1 bacterium
ATGTTTCCGAAGGGGTCGCTGAAGGTATTGGTGATGTCGCTCTCTCCATTTTACAAGGCAAGGATGAAGATAATTGAAGTTATTGTTGGGGGCGACTAGTTGCACTTTTGAGGGAACAATTTTACAAAATGTGTGCGCTATGGCCCCGCAGGTTGATGATATTGAGTTGATACTCTATAACTGTCAAGGAGATAATAACTTCCTGTCTGCCAGTGAAGTTGCCAAGTTGCGCCAGTTGTCCCAGGAATTTAATGTGGGATATACGGTTCATTTGCCCTCTTCTTTAGGGAAGGTGGATATGGATGAGCGTTGGTTAAATAAGGCGGTCGATGATTGGCGCAAAGGTGTGGAGTGTACATTAGATTTACAGCCTCGTGCTTATATCTGGCACTGGGAGGCGGAGAGATTTGGTCTCTCTCCTGCGGAGGATCTTGAATTTTGGCACAGTCGAGTGAGGGAGGCCGCAGAAAGATTTTTAAGTTACAATCTAGTCTCTCCAAAACTGTTGTGTGTGGAAAATTTGAGTTTTGCTTATCAGTTTATTTACGATGATGTTCGAGAGTTGGAGCTGTCGGTCTGCTTAGATATTGGTCATTGGCGGCGATTTTATCCAGAAGACAACTTGTGGAAAGAACTTTTGCCAAAGGTTAAGGTAATTCATTTGCACGGAGTTGATAGAATTAACGATTGTGATCATTTAGCCTTTAGTAAAGATGATAAGTGCTATTGGCAAGAGTTGGCCAAAGCATTGAGAGAACTTAATGACGATAGAGAGCTAGTTCTCACCTTTGAAGTTTTTAACTGCGAGCATTGGCAAATCTGTCAAAGTATGTGGAAGAGTATTGAGAGAGAGGAGTGGTTATGATCACCTTAGTTTTGGGTGGAGATCGCAGTGGCAAGAGTCAATTTGCCGAAAGATTGGCCTGTGAAGTTTCACTAAAAGCAGATGATGAGAGATTTTATTTAGCTTGCGGAGTCGCTTGTGATGAAGAGATGGCTACGAGGATTGCTCTTCACAGAAAGAGACGGGGTGACAAGTTTGTAACTATTGAGGAACCTTATGATTTAGCGGATGCTTTGAAAAAGTTGCCGCAAAGTGCGAAGGTTGTGCTAATAGATTGCTTGACGACATGGTTGGGTAATTTATTTTACAAGTATGGAGCAAAGACTGAATTTTCTGAGGTAAAAGAATTTTTACAAACTTTAAGAGAGATTAATTGTGGAGTGATTATTGTCTCCAGTGAGTTAGGTTTGGGATTAGTTCCTCTGGAAGAATATTCAAGGTTATTTCGCGATAGTCAAGGGATTTTGAATCAAGCTGTAGCTGAGTTGGCTGATGAGGTCTTTTTCGTGATTGCTGGTCAGTCGTTACCTGTTAAGAGTTTGGCTGGGGGGAGGGTGTGAAGTTTTTTAAAGGTCTCTCTTCGGCCGTACGCACTCTGTCGATATTGCCCTGTTGGGAAGAAGATTTCCCTTCTATGGGGTTGGTCTTGTCTTGGGCTCCTTGGGTAGGTTTTTTACTATCTGGAATATGTACAGGGTTGGTTATGCCAGCTCATTTGTTGGTATATTCTTGGCAGGATGTGACCAATAACATTTTTTTTTCATTTTTGATGGCCGCTCTTTATCTGGTACTCATGTCTATTTTGACGCGTGGCTTTCATTTGGATGGTTTAGCCGATACCTGTGATGGTTTTGGTGGAGGTTGGGAAAAAGAGCGCGTGTTAGAGATAATGCGTGATTCTTCCATAGGTTCTTTTGGAGCTATCGCTCTGATCTGTGTATTTTTAGTGAAATTTGTCTCTTTGGCTATTTTAATCTATCATTCTTTCTGGTCTATACTATGGATAGTTCCATCTTTTTCACGTCTGTTGATCGTTTGGCAGGCTTCGAGTCATAAATACGCCAGAGATGTAGATAGTTTAGCGGGCAACGTCATAACTTCTACACAGAGGAGTCATTTCTATAGGGCACTGTTCCATTTTGTTATTGTTCTTCTTCCCTTTGTTATTTTGCCTTATCTTTTAGTTAAAGAGATTTATTTTTTAACGGTGATAGCAATAGTCTTACTGGCGGGATGGATCTGTTGTCGTTTCATTGGTTGTATAAGTGAGCGAAAGATCGGAGGCTTGACAGGAGATGTTTTAGGAGCCATGGTGGAAAGTTCTGAGGGAATTATGTTTATGGTAGCTGCTGGGATAAGTCTTATGTTGCTCAAATAGAGATAAGCAGGGCTTATTTATGGAGCGCAGAAGCGGGGCGGCGTATATTTTTTAGATTGTGCTTGATAGCATTTTATGAAACTCGCCGTTTGGCGATAAACAAGAGGCATAAATTGGCAAAGAGAGATTATTATTTAGTGTTGGGTGTGGCTCCTATAGCTCCACCAGAAGATATAAAGAAAGCCTATAGGGCACTTTCAAAAAAATACCATCCAGATGCCAATCCAGATTCTAAAGCTGAAGCTGATAAGAAGATGAAGGAACTCATAGAGGCTTATAATGTCTTAAATGATCAACAAAAGCGTAAAGAGTACGATGGACAGCCCCAATTCAAAGTTAGGCGTTTTGGTAAATCTTCCGCTAGGACTAAGAAGGATAAGAAGACTCAAGAACCTGCTAAACAGGAAGAATCTATCATTATGAGATTCATAAATGGCCTGTTTTCCAAAAAAAATGAGAAAAAAGAAGATGAAAAAGCTAACGCCGAGCAGGCTGATGTTCACTTCACTATTGGTCTGTCCATGTCGGAATCACCAGAATTTATGGAAAGTGCCAGCCGGGAATTTAAGTTGGCATTAAAATTTTTCCCCCAGCATAAAGAAGCTTGTTACAATCTGGGGTTGATGTATTATAAAACTGGAGATTTTGAAGAGGCTCGCAATACATTTAAGCGTTGTCTGGAGATCGATCCCAACGATCCTGCGGCCAAAGTAATGCTGGCTTTATTGCAAGCATAAAGACGGCACTCGATAGTATAGGTAGTTTTGCCTTTTTAGATGGGCGGTTGTGCGATGCGTATTCGTGGTAGGTGTAGTTAGATTGTACGCATTGCACACTGGGTCTTATTTTTTTTTTTGTTGAGGTTGTAGGGTAATGAGAAAGTTTTTTCCTTTGTGTTTGTTATTAGTCATGCTTTTAGCTGTGGTGACTCACGCTGAAGAAGAGGGGGTTACTATCTTTAAAATATCCTTAAACATGCCAACCCAACAGATTTTGCAAACTATCGGCAAGCCTACATTCAAAGCAAAAAAGAATACTAATTGGCATTATCGCAAGTTGAATAGCAAGGTTCCAGAATGGCAAAGCGATCCTATAATCGTTGTCCGAGAGGACAAGGCTAAGGTTATTATGGGGACTAACTTGGAAAAAGGGGGGACGTTAGTTCTTTGTGCTAAAGATCCCGCTTCGAAGATAGAGGAAGTCTTAGGAAAATGCCCCAACATTTCTGCCGGGGCAAGAGAAAACATAAGACTCTATACTTATTCAAATTGGCATTTGCAAGTAGTCACAATGAACGACAAGGTTTTAGCCATGTCATTGAACGAAGAGTTTTAAGATGCTCATTAGTTTTTAATCATCTTCTTCATCATCTGTAGAATTGAGGATGGATCTCAATATTTCCATAGCTTTTTCCTCATCTATTTCTACATTTGTATCATCGTCATTGTTGCCTTTATCGCCTTTATCGTCTTCATCATCGTCATCAATGGAAATGTCTTTGCTTTCGCATATCTCGATCTCTTTGGCAGGATCCGCATCACAGAAAAGTACGTTGACGAGGCCTTTACCATAACGCAAGAACATCATTAAAGGCAGATGGAACAGAGACAATATGGCATCATCATCTATGTTTTCAGCTTCGCCAGCGCATTCGAAGTTATTATTCGCTCTGTAACGTATTTCGCCGTCATCGTAGTCCATTTCGAAACATCCGTTTACTAAGCCGTAATTGGCGCGATTTAAGAACTCGACTACTTTCTCTTCATTACCTGAAGCTGAAACTGGGCAAGTAGCGTAAGATACCATAGATGTATCTCTGACATGAACGGCACATTTAAAACTGGATAAATTAGGTACCACAGAGGGCATATTGGCTATAATTATTAAGTGTCTATCAACTCTGTGAAAATTTATCTCTTTTTCCTCTAAGACGTTACATATTCTGTTGAATAGTTCATTTGGTTCCATCTTGTCTATCCCCGCTTGTAAGATATTGCTCCTGCCTCTTTAGCTTAATGGTCAAGAAATCCTTTGCTTAAATCTAAGGAGGATCTATTCTAAATAGAACCGAACAGCGGGGCCTGTTTAGAGTCTTTTTTGATGGGGCTAGATAGACGGGTTAGTTAAGGGCTGACGAGTCGTTCAGAAGGTGGTGTGACTAGGTGGCTGATACCATTGAAGGGTTGCTGCAAGAAGCTGAGGCGTTTACCAATAACGCTAGCTGGACGCAGGCGATAGAGACATATTCTCGAATTTTGAATCTCGATATAGATAACGAAATTGCTTGTAGGAATTTGGCTCACCTCTATGCTTTACGCGGAATGTTTAAGTCTGTAATAGATACGTATTTCCGTTTGATGAAGATTTATATAACTCGCAATGACGTAAATAATGCGCTGGATATCGCTAATTATACGTTGTTATTGCAACCAGATTCCGTTGAGGTCAGATTGGCTCTGATCGATATGTATCGTGCTAATGGAGATCAGGATGAAGTTTCGGCTAGAGCTTTGGAGTTGGCTCGCCTTTATATAGAGTTTGACGAAGGGGACAAGTCTATCGAGCTTTTGCGCGACGTATTTGAGAAAGATCCCAGTAATTTAGTTGTAGGCAGGGAACTTGCGGAAATGTACGTCCAATACGGACAGTTAGAGCGTGCTTGTAGCCAATTCCGCGCAGTTGCCGATGCATATTATGGGTTAGGTCTATTTGATAAGTCAGCTGAGACTATGGAGCGATTGATTCTCTTTAGTCCTAATGATGCTGGTGCAGTTTTCTTCCTGGGACAAATTTATTCTGAATCTGGACGTTTAGAAGATGCGAAGGTTCAGTTTAGAGCTGCTTTAAGGCAAGACTTTGGCAATCCTGATATTCTCTTTGCTTTGGGTGATGTTTGTCAAAAAGAGGGTGATATGCAGGGGGCTGAATTGGCTTATCGCAAAGTTGTAGCTACAGCTCCAGATTATGTAATAGCTCAAGAGCGTTTGGCC
Source organism: bacterium (assembly GCA_017444165.1). Classification (GTDB taxonomy): domain Bacteria; phylum Vulcanimicrobiota; class Xenobia; order Xenobiales; family Xenobiaceae; genus RGIG3641. The sequence continues at coordinate 5,213 of JAFSXH010000289.1, forward strand.
GATGTTTACCATATGCGCAATAACATTACCGAATCGATCAAGAGTTATTTGATGTCTGCCTCGTCTTACATGAAGATGCAGGATTCTGCCAGAGCAATCGTCATGTATCAGCGTGTCATAGCCTTAGATCCAAATAATCCTACAGCTACTCGAGAATTGACCAATCTCGGTGCTCCTGTTGTTGGAGATGATGGTGGTATTAAGCCCATTCCTGTAGAGGATAAGAAGAGTAAAGTAGCAGAGCGTCGCGCGGCCATAAGAAAGGGACTTTCAAAAGGCGGTGAACGTGCTGGTTTGACTCCCAAAAATGCGGGTGGTATCAAGGCTGGTTTGATGACTAAAGGTGGCATGAAACCGAGATTAGGCGGATCTAAGCCTGTTTTGGGAGCTTCAGATGATGATGAAGGCGACAGTCCACGTCCTGGGTTAATGAAGGCTGGCTTAATGGCTAAGGGTGGTCTGAAGCCTAGTTTAGGTGGTTCCAAACCAGCTTTGGGGGGTAAGCGCATTCTTAGCAGAACTCGGAAGGCTGAGTCACCAGAGGCTGAGTCACCAACAAATGTTCAAACTGAGCAACCTGCGTATACTGAAGAGCATAATTATGATGAACAAGGTTACTCTCAAGAACAGAGTGAGCAGGATTATCAGGAGTATAGTTATCAAGAAGCTGCTTACCAGGAGCAAGATCCCAATTACCAAGGAGCGGCTTACCAAGAGCAGGATCCCAATTATCAGGAAGTGGCTTACCAAGAGCAAGATCCTAATTATCAGGAGCCAGTCTATCAAGAACAGGGTTCGGATTATCAAGAGCCGGTTTATCAAGAACAGAGTTCAGATTATCAAGAGCCGGTTTATCAAGAACAGGGTTCGGATTATCAA
>JAFSXH010000290.1 GCA_017444165.1 bacterium
ATCGTCCTTTTTCAGAAGAGAGCGAGACGGAGTAAAAAAAGAGATCATGTCTCAAAATCTTTTGCAAAAAAAAGCTAAACTTATTGGCGAAGCTTTAGATAAATATTTTCCCGATCCCAAACCTACTTTAATCTTTTACAGCCCTTTCACTCTATTAGTGGCGGTAGTATTATCGGCTCAATGTACGGATGAGCGCGTCAATATGGCCACAGAAAAATTATTCGCTATAGCCGATACTCCAGAAAAGATGGCCAGGTTGTCTGTAGAGGAGATTTACAACTGTATATTTCAGTTGGGTCTAGCCAAAAATAAAGCTAAATATCTAGCTAACATGTCTAAACAAATTTTAGAAAAGTTTTCAGGACGAGTTCCTGACAATTTTAAAGATTTAGAGAGTCTTTCAGGTGTGGGCCACAAGACAGCTTCAGTAGTTATGGCTCAAGCCTTCGGTGTACCTGCTTTTCCCGTTGACACTCACATTTTTCGCTTAGCCAGGCGTTGGGGACTATCGAAGGGTGAAAAGGTAGAAAAAGTCGAGGAAGATCTCAAAAAACTCTTTCCCGACTGCGAATGGAACAGACGCCATATTCAGATAATCAATTGTGGCCGTAAATTTTGTAAAGCCACTGGACATAAAGTTGAAAATTGTCCCTTTTGTCAATTGTTGGAAGAATTATAGTTTTTGAGATCTTCTCTGGCCTGTTTTAGCGTTGTGGCATCATCTATATTGTAAGCGGCCTCGGCGAAGGGAGAAAGTATGCCTTTGCACTTTAGTCCCATCATGCGCTCTCCCGCTTCCTCAGCCATGGTGACGCTCAATCTGCCTATCAGCATGTAAAATAATGTCTTCAAACCTAGGATCTTAGTTATCTTCAAAGGGTTTTTGCGACTGGCCGTCACCTCAGCTAAACTTTTGCGCACCTTTTGTACAACATTGCGGCGCATGCAACTCAGGCCGGAACCACAAAAAGTTCCCTCCTTCATCTTTACCCAGGTGTGGTGCAAGTGGGGGTATTTTTTTATGGAGGCTCCCTTTTCTACAAAGCCGTACCAAATCGAGCTTTGAGGAGAATCCTGACAGGCTTTGATAAAGTGGTCTACAGCTTCGACTGTCAAAAAGGGAAGATCGCCCGCCACTACCAAGACTGGTTCAGTGCTTTCTGGAAGTTTCTCCATACCTGAAGCGATAGAATCGATCAAACTTTCACCTGCGGGAGCGACGGTAGTTACGCCTTGCCAATTATCATCTAATTCATCTTCTCTTAGGGGAGAGACTAAGATTATTTTGTTTATATTTTGCGAATTTTTTAGAGCCTGGAGTGTATAGGAGCTCATAGGCTTAGATCCTAAAAGTATGTGTCCCTTGCTAGCTACTTTGGGTTCCGATGGATCTAAATCTTTGATCTGACCTCCAGCTAAAAGTAATACGTTGATAGGCAGGGAAAAATCTACATTATTTTCAGATACAGAAGTCACAATCTCACTCCAGTTATTAGCAATTTGCCCATTTTTTCCAATGAATTTAGGTATTCTCGAGCTTTGAATCTCTCCCAACTCGGAGGACTAAAAAGAGCGAATATTGTCGAGCCGCTGCCACAGAGCATCACTTTTTCACAGCCGCAGCTTTTTAATTTTTCGAAGTAAACTTCCAAATCAGACTGTAAAGCAAGAGCGGCAGGTTCTAGGTCGTTGGCTAAATGGTCGCAAAGATCGGTCGGTGTATAATTGGAAATGTCCTGTAAAATCCTACTTGCTTTGTCCGAAGTACCTTTAGCGGGGCGGCGCAGATGTTCGGAGAGGGTATCCCATCTTTTGTACACTTGAGGAGTAGACAGACCGAATGGAGGTAGCCAAAGAAGCACAGTCCATGATCGCAAAAACTCTGGTGAGGGTAATGGTGTGAGCTCATCCCCTTTGCCGAGTCCTCGGGCTGTACCTAAAAGGAGACCAAAAGCGACATCTGCCCCTAAAGTTTTGGCTATGGAGTGCAATTCTGTGTAATCCAAACCTAAGTTGTAAAGCTCATTTACACCTTTTAAGGCAGCCGCTCCATCCGCACTTCCTCCGCCTAACCCACCCCCTGCGGGAATACGCTTGTGCAAGACAAAACGGCAGGGGAGGGGACGGCCGCTCTTAGCCTCTAAACTTCGCAGAGATCTGAAAACTAAATTATTTTCGTCACTCTCTACGGTGAAACCAGAACCTACCTCATCGATTATCTCCAAACTAGTTTGCTCCGCTGGATATATTTCCAAAACATCGGCTAATTCTAGAGCTTGGAAGATGGTATCCAAACGGTGAAAACCACCAGGCAGAATATCTGTAATTTCTAAAGTTAAATTGATCTTGGCTGGAGCTTCTAAAGTGAGCATAATCAATCTAACTTGAAGATCAAAAATTCTTTAGCTATCTTTACTTGAGCTTGAGCTAATTCTTGCAATTGAGCAAATTTTTCAGGATAAACGCGGGCCTCTTTAATCTCAACTCTGTTGTAGAACCACACTTCGTTACCACGACAGATGACTTTAGAAACAAAAGAGCCGACATCATTACTGACATTTATACTTTCAGGATAGGAATTTATCTTCGCTTCCTTGGGCAAGATCAGATGATAATTGATCTCATCTACAAATGGAGCATCGAAGCAGACTGGATACTCTCTATCTTTCTCGAGGACCGACTGTAAAGTTTTGTTGCGGATGATATAAATAGGAGTTTCGTAATATTTAGACTCCCTGTTGTTCCTGACGCAATTGGCAAATCTAACTGTGCTGTTGATAGTGACAGTCTTATCTGTATCTTTTATTTCAGGGAAGTAACTCGCATAAGGAACAGCGTGGAAGGTGAAAGAACCGTTAAACTGATTGATCAACCAATCTACTAACTCTTTGCGCTGTGAGAAAGTCATTTTGTCTAACTGCTTGGATACACTCAGCAACGGTGAAGTTCTCATTCCTGTGAAGCTTATATCTGTAGATAACTCTTGTGAACCGTTTTTATCAATGATACCTTCCATTCTGTACGAACAGATGTTATCTATGGATAAATTTTGAGGAGTAACCTCTATTTTTGCCGTCTCTCCATCTTTTACGGGAAGTTTGAGAGCTATGGCTTTTTGTTGACTAGGAGATGGATAAGGCAAATATTTTCCTGGTACAGACGGATCTATCCAAAAATTCTTTCCCGTTACATCAGTTATCTTGAGCAGATAGCCGGACACGTAGCTAGGAATAGGGGGTAATTTGTCTATGGTCGTGGCTTCGGCTAGAGTTAAGAGATAAGGTTCCACCTTGAGACCAGATTTGGTCAAGAGAGCTCCTAACAAGTAGGCAGACTCTGAGACGGTTAATTGAGAAGACTTACTCAACTTCGCTAAATTAGGTCTGGTATAAAATGGTGTCTTTTTGTTGAGTACAATGTAATTATTCATATGATTGAGTACATTGTTGATCTTCTCTTCTGTAGGCTGTGAAAAAGAAGTTAAGCGGGAAGAGAGCATATTCAAAGAACCGTCATCAGCGATATTTAATCTCCAGATCTCTCCAGCCCAATTGCCAAAGTCTTCCCAACCAGAGAAATTAGTTATAGCTATATATTTGTAATAATTTTCTGAAACTGGTCTGTTGGTTCCACTCGGTAAGACATCGTAAGGCTTTTTGGTGTTCCAATAATAGGTGCGCTTGCCGTTTCTCTCTGTAATCTTTGGTTCTCCAAGTTCGTCGCTATTCGCGTTAGTGTAAGTGTACACTTCTTGACCAACTGGAACTGTAGCCTTGTAGGTAGAGTGCAAAATGGGAACATCGTTTTGCAGATATGTGGCTCCGCACCATCTCTTGTCAGAACGCGAGAAAACGGTATTTTTTACAGAAAACTCAATAATTGAGTCTGGTTCCAAAGGAGGAAATTCAACGATAAAATATCTTTGACTATCGTGAGCATCCGTATCCATTACGGGAACGCTTTTAACGCTGTCTTGATTAACGTTTATAACCTTTCCATCAGGAGTTATGACTCGAGCGTACTCTAATTCCATTTTCTCTTCATCAGTATTGCAAATTCTGGGCAACACATGGAAGAACTCGGCTCCCTCTTTATTGAGAATCTTGACTACATTGTGTTCTGTAGAGACAGCAGACATATCTGCATTGAGGGTATAGGTCAGATCATCTTCTAGGATTAAAGCTAAGGCGTTAGGATATTCTTTGAGTCCAGGAGCATTGGCATAATTTTTAGGAGCACTAGGTGTATTTGCTGTTACAGGCAAAGCCAGACAGAGAATGGCCACAGCAACAGCGGCACTCCTGCGAATGTAATTAAATATCATTTTATTCTTTATCCCTCGGGCAATCTGAAAAAATTTAGAGCCTATAAAAAAGATTGCTATTTAGCTTTAGCCTTATCTTATTTTTTCTTTTTAAACTCAGGTCTATTGGAGTTTTTGTTGATTGATACAGAAGGGGAAGCGGGAGCAGAAGTCTCTTCCTCTGAACTTATGGCCTTGGAAATATCTTCTTCTGTAGCACCTTGTAAATTAACCATAACTGTCATAAGTAGGGCTATTTTTTGTAACTGTTCATCTATAGAGTGAGCTCTCAAAAGCAAAGATACTGCAAATATTACAGCGGACACCGTCAAAACAATTAAACATACAACACAATATATAGCTAGAGTGGAACTCATACAACTCCTCCTGCCTTTAAATAAAATGAGAATTTATAATTCCAAGAACAACTCATCCACTTCTTCTAAAATGCGTTTGTGCCTTCTAAATTGTAGTATGTTGTAGGTCTTGTGTGTTGGGTGTTTGAGTAGGTAGTGACTAAAAGTGCTGAAGTGGAGGGTGAGCAAAAAATAGTAGAGAAAGTAAAATCATGCCTGTTAAGAGATTATTTTCTTTGTTTTTAGCATTAATGTTGATGCTTCCATTAAATTTTATAGGTTTTATTAACCCCCATAAAGATGAGAGTAAAGATCTATCTTTAAAACTGCGAGCTCAAGTATGTTTGAAATACTTGAGAATATCGGAAGCTCTCAATATTTCTTCTGCCAATATTGAGTTGCTTCCCAGAGATTTAAATATAGAGAAAATGTCTCATGATGCTAAGTTTGATCTTTACATTTTTACTAAATTGACTGGTCAGGATGATAAGGCTAATGAACTGTTGACTAGCTATATAGAAGATAATGATGAAAATTCACAAAATTTACTCTCAAAAGATAAATATGCGACATTTTGTCAACAACTGGACGATTCCACTAGAAAGTATATGGCCTCTAAGGCTTTAGGACTTGATCCTAAGGAGATCCTTTCTCCTAAGGAACTTAGCCAATTTAATACTCTAGTTAGAGTTGAAGCTCTGTTTGCAATTACGATTATTTTAATTTTTATTCTGTCGATACTCTACGCTATGGTGGGGATTTATCGCGCATTAGTGGATCTCTATAAGTATTTGACCGTTCAAGATATTTATCTCGATGTTGATGAATTTACTCCTGAAGAGATCTCGATAATTGATGATCTAGAATCCAATATTGGTGAATCCAAGGATTTTAAAGAGGAGGTTGTCGTTTCTAAGGAAGAACAAAGTAATATTTGGGATCCCATAAAGACTGTTTGGGCTTTTGTCTCTTTGAGTTGGTTATCTATTATCATGGCTGCTGTAATTGGCGGCATAATGTTATATTTTTCCTTAGGTAATGAAATATTTCAAACATTTTTTGTTCAGATACTCATTTACGCAGTCAATATATTTTTGCTCTTTCGCTATTTGCCTAAATTAATGAATTTACCTGACAATACCCCAAAAGTACATCTATTGAAATATTTGGGCTTGGGCGATAATTGGGCAAAATACATTCCTCAAGCCTTTATGGGTTACGGTGCGCTTCTAATGAGTGCGTTCTTTTCTTCATGGCTCTTCCAATATTTGACCAATCATGAACCAGTATCTTCAAATAAGTTGCTCGTCTATATAACTTCGGGGACGTTTACTCAAAGTATACTTATCGTCTTCTTGGCTTTGGTTGCTCCTTTTTATGAAGAGATCATATTTAGAGGGTTGCTCTTTGGAGGAACGCGCTCGACTTTTTCTCCAATTTTGGCGGCCTCTTTCAGTTCGGTCTATTTCGCTCTTGTCCACGGCGACATTCAAGTTACCATCTCTCTTTTGGGTATGGGATTAGTTTTGTGCTGGCTATATCAACGTACCAATAGCCTCTGGCCGTCAATATTATGCCATTTCATGTGGAATGGCAGTGTTATTTTTTATATGTTTTATCTATTGAAGTTTTAAAAACAGAGGAGCCTGTAGGTTTTTAGACCTGCAGGCTCATTTTTTTTTGTTTATGTTTCCGTTAATCTTCGGGCAAGATCGTATCGGCGAAATTGTCCATAATGCGCTCTTTGCGCATCTTTTCTAAAATGCTTTGGAACTGGGTAAACTTTAGGGTCTTTTGCTCTTTGACAGCATAACGTCTCCAGGTGACGCTCTCATCTTCCATCTCTTGAGCACCGACGACTAAAATGTTGGGAACTTTGGAAGTGATGGCTGCACGGATCTTCTTGTTGAAACTATCGTCATCCAAATTGGCCTGAGCGCGGAAGAGTTCGTTGCGCAGAGAGGCGGCTATCTTTTCAGCATACTCGCCGAACTTTTCGACTGATACTGGCACTACCATAACTTGCAGAGGGGCCATCCAGGTGGGGAATGCACCCTTGAAGTGTTCCATCAAGAAGGCTAAGAAACGCTCATGGGTTCCTAACGGAGCTCTGTGGATACAATAGGGTGTATGATATTCGCCATCTTTACCCATGTAAACTAAGTTAAAGCGCGGAGGAACGGCAAAGTCGAGCTGATTTGTGGAGGCTGTCTCTTCGCGTCCTACTACGTTGCGAATTTGGAAATCGACTTTGGGGCCATAGAAAGCGGCTTCGCCAGGTACCTCTTCAAAGTCTACCTCCATAGAGCGCACAACTTGACGAATGGCATCCTCAGAGTGATTCCAGGCTTCGGGGTTATCTACATATTTTTTAGTGTTCTTAGGATCATGCAAAGAGAGGCGCATCCAGTAACCTTCAATGCGGAATTTGTCGTAATAGAAGCGGTGCATATCCAAGACGGCGCGGAACTCTTCAGCCAACTGTTCGGGAGTGCAATAGATGTGGGCATCGTTCATGCACATGCCGCGCACACGCAAAAGGCCAGCCAAAGTACCTGAAGCCTCATAGCGATAACAATTGCCGTACTCGGCCAAGCGCAGAGGCAACTCACGATAAGATCGAGGGCGACTGCTGAATATCATGTGGTGCATGGGGCAATTCATGGGCTTCAAATAGTAGTTTTGACCCTCGTCGATCTGCATCGGCGGATACATGCTGTCCTTGTAGTAAGGCAAGTGGCCCGAAGTATAGAAGAGCTGTTCGTTGGTTATGTGTGGAGTAGCCACGCGCTGATAACCAGCCCTCTGTTCTGTCTCTTTAGCGAATTTCTCCAACTCTTCACGCAAGACCGTACCGTTGGGCAGCCAAAGAGGAAGGCCAGGACCTACTAAATCGGTCATGGTGTAAAACTCTAATTCTTTGCTGAGTTTGCGGTGATCGTACTTTTTTGCCTCTTCACGCAGGCGCAAATACTCTTTGAGTTCCTTTTTGTTGTTAAAGGCTAAACCGTAGATCCTAGTCAACATCTCTCGCGACTGATCGCCGCGCCAATAAGCACCAGCGATAGAATCCAAAACGAAACAATCGCTGGGAATTTGCGCTGTGTTCTCTACGTGAGGGCCAGCACACATATCGGTGAACTCACCGTTTTTATAAAAGTTTATATCTTTGCCCTCATCGATCAGCTCGCGCACATATTCGGCCTTGAGCTTTTCACCAGCTTTTTCCAAATAATCAACCGCTTCTTGAGGAGCCAAAGTAGTGTGAACAAACTCCTGCTTTTCAGCAATTATGCGGCGCATCTCCGCCTCAATAGTGGCTAATTTTTCAGGATCTAAGGGAGCTGAAAATTGAAAATCGTAGTAAAAACCGTTATCGATTGCAGGGCCAAAACCCAACTTTGTGTCAGGGAAGAGCCTCTGTACAGCTTCAGCCAGAACGTGGGCGAGAGAGTGCCTTCTCTTGTAAAGGGGATCTTGCTCCTTCTCTTGAGCACTCATTCCAGAATATACTTGTCTAGCCATAATAAAAAATGATTCCACCTTGCTAGAAAATTTTCAACCAACTTTAGCACAGAAAAGGCAAAAATGAAACCCTGTAACCTTATTAACAAACAAATACAACTGTTAGGCTTATGTCAGATACTTTTTCACTGTGTGAAGTGAGCCTATAAAGATGATTATGTACAATGAACAGAATAAAACTATCTTGAGTTCTGATTCAAATTGCAATTTCCATTCTAAATTTTTGCGTACAGCCCAATATTGGCTTTCATAAATTCGCACTATATCATCGTAAGTGTACTCTGCTATGTCTGTATTTAGAGACAGTGCTTTTTCCAAAAAAGGTTGCCATAAATGTGGATTATTCTTAGGCTGGACTGCTTCTGGATCTAAACCTTGACAGCTACTGAAGACTGCCTCAACTGGATTGAAATAATTATTAATTTCGATAGAGCAATTACGTGTAAGATCCAGTGCAGAGATCAGGAGAAATATGACTCCTATCCCACAGAATAGACTCGATTTGTTTTGTATATAACGCGGCATCCAAATACTACAGACAAAACAAGCTATCCAACAAAAAATTTCCAGATCGCTAAAATCAAAATAAAGTTTACCGTAAGTAAGCAAAGAGCATGTTAATAAAAATTGAGAAAATCTGAGAGTAGAATTTTTACAGGCTTGGGAATTTTCCAGTTTTTGCAATCCACCTATCAGACCCAGAGAGATAGCTCCGAGTGTGGAAGTTATCGTTACAAAGAATATCCCCAGAGACGTGAAATAGTTCATCCCCCATTTAGTGAAAGAGAGTATAAAAATTATCAAATTGAATGCTAGCAGATCTAAAAGATAAAATTTGAAAAGAACCAGTACTTTAGCCCCTATTGCTATAAAAGTATCAATAGCGGTAATCTCTAAAGTTTTAAAGTACAGAGAATTTTTATCTTCGTAAACACTCTTTGCTAAAATGGGAGCCAGGTGAAAGTAGGCGATAAGTATGAAACTTATAGCTGAATAAAAGTACAAAGATTGGCTTATGCTAAGTTTGCAGAAACTCAAAAAACAATAAAAAAATAATCCTATTAAGAGTGAAACACAGAGATAAGATCCAGGAAATAAATTAATTCTTCCTTGATTGTCATTGTAAAGTTTACATTTTTCTCTGTTTATAAATCTCTTAATCACGCTCTTATTCTAAACTTACAAACAAAAAAGGCAAGAGTGGTAAAATTGATCTAAATTATTACTTGTTCTTATAAGTAGGAAAATATTTTCACAATTGCTAAATAATGAA
>JAFSXH010000291.1 GCA_017444165.1 bacterium
AAACCGATGACCTGACTGACGCGCCCGTGCATACGTATGGGTTTTACTCTCTGTAGTGTGCTGTAATAGCTGGGAAATATTATATTGGGCAGAGGTTGAGGAGTAGGTAAGGGTTTCGCCAACTCTTGCTCTTTAGCCGCTAAATTGGGATCAGCTACCGCCTGTGCCATCATCGGCCTCCTCTCCTCTACTACTGCGATTAAAAGCTAAAGATATAGCCGCTAATTGAGTCTCTAAACGGGCATCTATATTGCCCAAGTTGGTCTCAATTATACAGCCTCCTCTCGCTACCTTAGAATCGACAGAGAGATCAAAATCTTTCAAACCTTCTACCATCCTCATGAGAGAAGTTCTATCGTTGTTGACGATGTGATAATCATCTGGATTGACGTGAATGCGCACCTGTTCGCGATCTTTCATATCGCTGAGGGCCTCTTTCACTACACCCATAATGACATCACCACTGGTATTTATCTCTAAACCTATAATCTTTTCAGCTATCTTGATAGACAATTTAGCCAACTCTGGTTCAGTAGCTTCGATAAGTTTAGTGCGCTCTTTGATACTCTGAACGTAGAGATCGCGGGCTTTGAGCATGAGATCTACGTACTCAGCGTGGGCCAAACGCTTACCCTCTTCGCGTCCTTCCTCCGTGCCACGTTTGAAGGCCTCTTGTCTCATAGCTTCGGCATCGGCCATAGCCTGTTCATTGAACTGCTGTAACTGTTCATTGGCTTGTTGCATCATCTGTTGAATCTGCTTTTGAGCCGCACCGATCATCTCTTGAGCCTTGGCCTTGGCTTGTTCCAATATAACTTGATCTACTGTTACAGGTTTAGGTGGAGGTGGAGTACCTGGGGGGGGAGGATCGCTAGTGGGAATGTTGACAGAACTAGCTGAGAGTATGGGAGGAAGTCTCCTATCCTGTGTTTCCGCACGTCTATTGCCTAGCACTTTTCCTTGTGGGTTGATGCGCTGAGGAGCCTCTTGAGGATAAAATTCAGCTTCTTCAGACTCTACTTGCTCAGTTCTTGTATCTTTACTGCGCAAGATCCTTCCCGAAGCACTGCCTGAGATCTTAGTTGCTCCCAAACTAACAGGATGGAATTCACCTAAATCTTCCTCTGCAGGCTGATAATTAGGCGTACTCTTAAGCAACGCTGATCGCTTAGGAGTTCCTTGAGATATTTGTGTATTGGAATTTCCTTTGAAAAGTGCCAATTCGCTCACCTACTTTTTATCATGATACCAAAAAAGTGAGTAAATTATTTGAACTTAATTTTACTTAATTGCACTAAACCTCTCAAAATGTTGCGAATCTGCTGTTGAGCCTGTTTTATCTGATCCCAGGAGACTTGACCTAAACTGTCCACGTCATCTCGTAAAGCTCTAGCCACGTCAGGAGAGAGGAAGCGATATATCCTTTCTGATAAGTTGCGATCTGCTCCCTTAAGAGCTAAGACGAGATCTCTAAAATCCGTTAGACGCAAAACTTGCTGTAAAGAAGCATCGTCAATATTGTTGAGATCTTCGAAGTCACAAAGTTTAGTTTTCAGATTTTTATACAAGTTGGGCTTTGTGTTCGATAAGCCAATGAGAACTTGTTCCTCTGTACCCTTTTCAGTGTAATCCAATATTTCAATTAAGGCTTCTTTACCATCTGAAGATTGGTATTGACCGCCATTTTCGATAGCTTCATGTAATCTAGTTTCTAAGACTTTTTCCAGTTCAGATAAAGTTTCAGAGTTTATAGGATGCAACTCCGCCAGACGGCGAGATACTTCCGTTTGCACTTGAGGGGTTAGATCGTTTAAAATAGCCGCAGCTTGGTTAGGTTGAATGTAGGACAGAACTACTGCTATAGTTTGTGGATGCTCTTTGCGGATCAATTGGAGGAGTTGCTTAGGCTCAACGCGGCGCAAAAAATCTAGAGGCCTGTTGCTAGACCCTGAAGCAATGGCTGTTTGGGTAAAACTGCCCATCTGAGGTGGTTGACCTAAACCTGTACCACCAAATCCTGAGTGGCCTAATTGGCCTGGTAAACCAGAAAAAGCGGGGCGAGGAGCGTCTAAAACCATGTCGCCTCCGCCCTTATTGAGGAATTCTTGAATAACTTGCTCTCTAGTTTCGGGGGAAATTTGCGGCAATTTAGAAATTTCCGCAGTTATAGATTTTACTTCGTCGGGAGGAAGTTCTTTAAATATTTGTGCGGAGGCCTCCGGGGGCAGAGACATCAACAGTATTGCAGTTTTTTGTTTGGGGGGCAAATTGACGGCCATACTCTCAAATTCTCCTTTTCTTAGACTGCTCTATTTTTCTCTCTAATAACAAAAAAGCCTCGCAACCACTAAAGCTATCGAGGCTTCTTACTGTGTAGTGAACTAATTAACGCTGATCACTCAGCCAAGTATTTCTAATCATCTCCGCCACTTTAGTGGGACGTTCTTTGGCTAATTGCTCCAGCTGATCAGAAGTATTGACTCTAGTCTCTCCCATAGCCTTAGACTTGCCAGATTTTTCATTGAGAAGATCGGCAATATCTGAAGAGGCTGTACCCACAGAAGAACCTAAGATCAATTCTGACTGTTGCTGTTTGACCTGACGCTGTTTAGAGACATAAACGGCTGCTACAACCATCAACAAGACTGCGGGGATAAAAGCTACGGCAGCTAGGGTAGAGGTACTCAAACCGCTCGAAGGAGGAACTACTGGAGTGTTACCACTGGCTATACCAGCCGCCATCTCACTGTAAACACTATCGAGAGAACTAGTAGCAAAGGGAACGCTCTTTACTGTAACTGAATCGCCGCGGCTCTCATTGATACCGACAGCATCTTTCACTAAACCAGCAATAGCCGCTTCTTGATCGGGTTTGAGGTTGTCGACAGCTACAGAAACAGTCAAACGCTGAATCCTGGGAGAAGTGTCTATATTTTTAGTGAAGGTCTTATTGGTTTCGTATTTTTCAGACTCTTCGATCTTCTCATAAGTGCCTTTTTTTCCACCGCCATCAGCTATTTGCACGAAGCCATCTTCACAGAAAGTGTCTGCTTCAAAATCTTGAGCAAAACCATTTTGCAGATCGGCATCTTCACCAGCCATTTGCACTGAGCCATCATTTTTTGAGCCACCCTTATCGTAACGCTCGACTCTTCTCTGGCCGCCGACCTTAACTCTGCCGTCGTTGTCAGGACCACCGACCATCTCACGTTGGACTTCGTTCTGAGAAAAGTCAACTTCTGCTGTAACTTGAGCGGCAAATTTCTGAGCCCCTAAAACTCGACTCAATTGTTGCTCAATCTTCTCTCTGAGGTGTTTTTCTAAAGCTAATTTATACTCAAGCTGACTACTAGGGGCTACACCGAAGCCATTGCCATTGAGAGGGAGATTAGCTGTCAAATCTTTACCGTTGGTGTCTACGATTTTTACATTCTCAGCTTTGAGGTTAGGAACAGAATAGGCTACTAAGTTTACAATACCAGTTATCTGATCGCGATTGAGCTGTTTACCAGGGGCCATCTTCAACATGACGGCTGCTTTAGCACCTTCTTGACCGTTGTCGAAAAGAGTTCTCTCTGGAAGACCCAACTTTACATAAGCATCGGCCACACCGTCCATTTGACGCATAGACTCTGTCAGTTCGCCTTCCAGTACCTGCTTGCGAATATCATCCTTCTCTTTTTCGGACATGGTGTTAATACCGCTGGAGTCAGGTTTAGTAGCGGCTGTCATAACGGAGTGACGGGGCAATCCATGAGAAGCCAATTGGGCCTGGGCCATCACTTTGTCATTAGGTCTTACTAGCAAATTATCATTAGTCTGAGTGACTTTGTGCCATATATTCCACTCTTGCAATTTTCTAGACACATCGGTGACATCAT
>JAFSXH010000292.1 GCA_017444165.1 bacterium
TATGGGGCGGGTTTGGCCGTTATAAGTTCGGTGATAGGTACTTTAGTCTATGCACTGGCTATAGGTTTCGCCTTTGTCAATCGTATGGAAACTAATGCGGAGATGTTCTCTAGCTTTGTGAGCTTGAGTTCGGTGCAGCTCGTTGCCAGCTATTTGTTGGCCTGGATCTTTTGCGTAGCTGCTATGGAAATAGATGACAGTGTGGGCAAAGCGGCCAATTTGCAAAGAGAAAAAGATATGCTCTTCCAAGAGATTCAAACCACTCGCGAAGATAACGATAAGGCCAACGCTGAACTCAATGAGCGTGAGGGTAAACTTAAAGTTTTAAATCGTGACAATGCCAGCTTGAAGGAAGAGTTGGAGATAAGTCTTAAGCGTCTCAAAGAAGCAAGAATAACTTTGCAAGATACAGAGAAGAAGGCTGAGGAGCAGGGGCGTGAAGTCTCGCAGGCCGCTCGCCGTGAGAAGATACAGATTCAGCGTCAATTAGCCATCATTCAGCAACGTTTAGAGCGACAGAATCGTCTCTTTGAGGTTTCGCGCAAACTTTCTGGCAGTTTGGCTCTTTCGGAGACACTCTTGGCTTTGACTGAACAGTTGCAAACTTTTTTACCTTGCCAAAGTTGTGTAATTTTCATGTTAGACGAAGTGCAAGGTCAGCGCAAACTGTTTGCTGAAGTGGCAGCTAGTCCCTTTACAGATACCTTCCGCAACTACAGTTTGCAGATAGGTGAGGGGGCGGCAGGTTATGCTGTAGCTAAGTTGCAGTCGTTTAAGATTGACGATGGCTCTGCTGAGATGGGCGATGGTACAGTTGTAACTACTGTAGTTGATAAAGAGCGCAGTGCTATGGTCGCTCCTTTAGCCATACCTGCCCAAACTATAGGAGCCGTCTACTTAGGGCGAGCTGCCGATCATGCTTTTACTGAGGATGAATTGGATCTCTTGGTAGATTTCTGCGAGATGGCCAGTGTTTCTTTAGGAAATTCGCTCCTCTACCAGAGAGCCGTAAATCAAGGTTTGCGCGATCCTCTCACAGGTTGTCAGAACAGCCTCTTCTTGGAAGAGCGCATGCGCGAAGAGCTCAAGCGCGGCAATCGTTATATGTATGCCGTGTCTCTATTGCTCTTCAGTATTGATGGCTTCGAGCGCATATCTGAGAGTGTCGGTCAAGAGGTTGCCAACAATTTACTCTGCGAATTGGTGGAAGTTGTGCGTAAAGTTACTCGAGAAATAGACGTGTTGGCACGTTTGGAGGGAGATACATTTGCCCTTTTAGTCGATCATGCAGATCGCAACCAATGTACCGATGTGGGAGATCGCATCTGTGAAGAAGTGGCTACTCACTCCTTCATTATGGGTGGACGCAGACTTAAAATTACTCTCTCTATTGGAGTCGCGGGAAGTCCGCATGACGCCGCCAACGCTGAACAACTAACAATGAGAGCCTCAACGGCCATGCAACAGGCTCAGGAGGCGGGTGGAAATCAAGTTTGTCTTTGGAAGTAGAGTTTATTTAAATTACAACTTTTAACATTGACTTATTCTGGTTTTAAGTTAGAATGAGGGGCAAGGGTCGGATGGCGCGCAGTTTCGAACGGTGTGAGCGAGTGCCAGACGGCTAACCTGGGGAGCATGCTCTACCAAGGGAGAGGAGGTAGTACACTCCCGCTAACGTCTCGTACTACTTTCATTGTTCACTCTAATGAAGCTATCCAACCCGCCTTCTTCATATGATCTTTCCCCCTCTCATACAAATCTCTAATGCTGACAAAATATTAATAAATTGTCAACAACTATAGCAGGAGTATAATAGAGAATTATTTTTTGTCAAGGTGTAATTAAGGAATTTCTGCCTAATCTTTGATTATAGAAGTGGAGAAAATATGAATTTTTGTACTAAATTATTGTTTTTTGCTGGATTTGTTTTGAGTTTCAGTATGGTTGGTTGTTCCAATTCGGGTGATGAGACGGGGAGTATCTCTTTTAAGATCATGAATTCAGGTAGTCCCGCAGAACCTAATATTACTATTCCTGAAAATACAAAAACTTTGAAATTAGAACTATTTCTGGAACCTGCCGTTACGGGTAAGGCAGTTTCTTTTGTTGATTCTCCCTATACAGATTCTAAAGTGGATAAAGTAGACCTGAAGTCTGGCTTGGGCGGTGATTCTAAGAAGAATGTCACCAAGCACACTTACTATTCTGTTACGGCTGATTTTAACGGTGGAGAGCCCACTTTGGAGTTAGATGATGTCACTGAAGGCGAATGGATAGTGCGTGTAAGTGCGCTCGATAGTGAAGGGAAGAATTTGGCGTATTATCAAGATGGTTTTAATGTCAGTTCTGGTTCTAAATCCGACAATAAATGTTGGCTGAATTCTGGTTCTGCCCCTGAGGGGTATATTTACGCTAGCAATACTTCCAATGGCACTATGACGCGTTTTAGTCTTTATAGCCATTTGTTAGAAACTTGCAAGTTGAACACTGGCAATCCCGCTTATCTCTTTGCGAAAAGTTCTGAGCCTTCTTTTAGTGATACCCTCTATGCTAGTACGGGGAGCGATCACGTTTTGAGTCTCGTTCCCAATATTTTGGAAGATAGATTTGATGTAGAAAAATTGCAATTTCCCAATAATGGAGCCTATGCTGTAGGTGGGAGTACAGCGGTTGTCTCCTTTTATAATGAGGGCTTAGTGCGCTTTTTCGATTATGAAGAGAAGAGCACGTCTTACGATTATTGTTCTACGGGTTCGGGAGCTGATTACATCAGCAGAGTTGTGGATTCTAAGTTTTGGGTATGCAACAAAAATTCCAAAGATCTGAGCCATGTCAGTTTGGAGAGCAGAGCTTTAGTGCGCTCTAATACTCGTTTAGGCAACGATGTCGCTTTGGCTGCTGAACCTAACAGTGATGATTCTAAGATTTGGTTGATCGGTACTCGTTCAGGCAGTGGTTTTGTGCGTGCTATTAAGTCTGAGGATACGGGCGGAACTAATTGGGGTGAGTTTACTACCGCTCTGCAGAGTCCAGAGGCTCTCTATGTGGATGATAAAGAGACCATTTATGTTACTGATAACGGCAGGGGAGAGCTTGTCGTTTTAGACGGATCTAAATTAGACGATAATGGCAACATTAAGGAACTTTTTGGCAAAACTGGTGAACGCATGAAGTTACCGGGCGGTGGTGAGCAGATACTTTCTGATGGTGATCGCCTTTACATTTTACAGCGCAGCGGAGCAAAGCTCGTCGAGGTCGATCTCCACACTAAGACTATCGCGCGGAGCACCTCTTTAGGTTCTGCACCGAGGAGCATCTTGCACGTCAAGTAAGGGATTTTTTTGCTAAACGAGAAATAGGGCGCGTTATGGCTGATAATACTGTTTATGAGATAATACTCGATATTGTACCAGTGCGTATGCGCCCTTGTCGCCCCTTCCAGGAAAAAATAGCCGATTACGCTCCCGATGGGCGGCGGCGTTTTGAGTGGGAGGTAATGCGCTGTGACAAGATGTTAAAAGGTGACACTAAGGTCGATGAGATCTGTGCCGATTGTGCCATTAATATCTTACAACAGGCTGAAGGTTGTCGCAGTGGCCTCTTCGGTCTGGAGTTGCTTTTAAAAGCTGTGGCCCGTCTGGCCCCTGATTCTGCCTGGGCTAATATTACTTTAAACTTAGAAAATTACTTTGGCCCTGATAGAACTTTTGAATTGGCTGAAGATATTGCCAATATTGAGCGTGTCTTTTACGAGAGTAATTGGAAGGTCGCTCAATTGTGGGCCTACGATGAACCAGTGATGGAGTACTTTGATGATGGTTCAGCTGTCCCGCGCTTCTATCCCTGGAACGGTGAGAACCCGCCCGAAGTTATCGCTAGTAATGAGGGCTATCAGATCTACATGTGCGCTCACGGTATCTTAGTGCGCTCTAATTTTGAGGAATCCAGTCCTTACGTTTACAATAAGTTAGTGCGCGATGAAAGTGGTGTCTACGGCATTACCAAAGATGGAGAAAAGGTTCCATTTAAACCCGTTATGGGCCGTTATCCAGAGTGGGATAAAGATGATCCCTACAGTTACGGCGAGTTGCGCTTTGTAGATATGGTTGCGGGAGAGGTATTTAAAGATGCTCTTTACATGTTGATCGTCTTTACAGATATTGCTTGCAACGCCAAGACCGGTTTAAGTATTAATGTAGTGATGTGAGCTCTTTCACTTCTACGTTGTAACTAGTGTGTTGTGTTTGGCAGTTTTGACTTTTTGCTGTATGAAGTAAATAATAAATTTGTAAATCGCTGTGAGGTGACGAGGTGGGAAGTATAGATAGGTTGTGGGCTCCCTGGCGCATGGAGATGATCAAGGCTCATAAAGATGGTGATAAAGGCTGTTTCCTCTGCACTAAGCACGCCCAGGATGATGATAAGACTAACCTGGTCTTAGAGCGGGGTAAGACCTGTTACTGTTTGATGAATCTTTACCCTTACACGAATTGTCATCTCATGGTTGTGCCTTATCGCCATACGGGCAACTTTGCCGATCTCAACGCTGAAGAGTTAGAGGAGATCATGCTCATGACCCAACGCTGGATCGAGATCACTAAAGAGTGTGCCCACCCTGAAGGTTTCAATGTGGGCATGAATATTGGTCGCGTGGCGGGGGCTGGTATGGCCGCTCATTTGCACATGCACATAGTTCCGCGCTGGAACGGGGACACTAATTTTATGACCGTCTTAAGTGGTGATCGCGTGATCAACCAAGCCCTGGAAGAGACTTGGGAAGAGTTAAAAGAGGGGCTAGAAAAATTCGCAATGCGTAATTGTTGAATGTGTTCATCGTTGTAATTTTATCGAATGGGTTGTTTAAGGGGATGAGTAATGAAGATAGGTCTTTATGAAATAACGCAAGAGTTAGGCCGGGGCAGTATGGGAGTTGTCTATAAAGGATATCATTCCCTGTTGAAGCGTCAAGTAGCCATAAAAACGATACTCCCTGATAAAGATAAGGGCATAAGCAAATCGAGTATAGACCGTTTTTTGCTTGAGGCGCAGGCTTTAGCTCAGCTGGACCACGCTAATATCATAAAGATTCATGACATTGGTTTACATGACGATTCTCTGCTTTTTATAGTCATGGAATATGTAGACGGATTTTCTTTAGATGAATTAATTGATAACAGAGTTCCAGACACAGAAACTATAGAAAAACGCGAGCACCTTTTCGAACAGATTTTGGAGGCTGTGCAGTATGCTCACAAGCATGGTGTTGTTCACCGTGATTTGAAACCTGGCAATATCATGGTTAATAACGGTCAGGTCAAAATTATTGATTTTGGCTTGGCGTTTTTGAATGATGAGCATAATTTAACTAAAAAGGGTGACTCCTTTAGTACATCGTGTTACTGTTCTCCAGAGCATATAACCAATTTTAAAGAGACTGATGAGCGCACTGATATTTACTCTCTAGGGGCGATATTGTTCAAGATGCTCACTGGTCGTTTACCTTTTGAGGTAGAGAATGGTGATTTAGATGATATGCTTGATCGCTTGGTTAAGAGTCCGCCTCCCTCTCCCATAATATATAATTCCAGGATACCTGAACCGTTAGCAAAGCTCACTTTGCGCTGTTTGCAAAAATCAAAAGAAGATCGTTTTCAAAACTTGAGTGAGTTGCGGGCTAGTTTCGAGGATTGCATCTATGGTACTTGCAGGGGATTGGCTTCTTTGACGACTACAGGTGGTCAGGTGTTTATTGTTGCTCAAGGAAAGTCCGATATTTTTATAGGGCGTAGCAGTTCAGCAGACATTAATCTCAAAGAGGTGGATCCAGAGCGACGTATCTCTCGCCGTCACGGTCAGATTATCCATAAAGATGGGCATTATTTTTACAAAGACTTGGGTTCTAGTAATGGTTCTTATCTCAACGGAGTTAAGCTTGCTTCTGATGAGTTGCCTGAACTGCATAAGGGTGATCATTTGCGTTTAGGTCGTACGGAGTTTATCTTTAAAGTTTAGGAAATTTCTGAAGTAAAGACAGTGGACGAGATCATAGGTAGTTTGTTGGGGAATTATAAAATAACTGGCAAACTCGGCCAGGGGGGCATGGGGATAGTTTACCGTGGTATAGATCAGGAGCTAGAGATTCCTGTGGCGATCAAGGTTTTGCCCGATGAAATGCGCTCTGATATAGCTATCAAGCATTTTAAGAAAGAAGCCAGGGCTGTTGCTCACTTGAATGATCCTCGTATTGTGAGGATTTATAGTATAGGCTATAAAGGTGATGGGATGCCTTACTTTGCCATGGAGTACGTGGAGGGGAAGACTCTTAGTAGTTACATAGATGAAGACGTACCCAATTCAGAGCAGATGAGCTGGCGTTTGGATAGGTTCCAAGAAATTTTGCAAGCTATGGTCCATGCTCACGAGAATGGGGTAGTTCATCGCGATCTTAAGCCTGGAAATATAATGATTACTACCTCTGGCTCAGTTAAGGTCCTAGATTTTGGCCTGGCTCTCGTGGATGACAAGCATAGTCAGACCAAGCCTGGCACGGGTACTCTAACTTACGCCTCTCCCGAACAGGTGGAGGGCAAAGTCACAGATAAGCGCACCGATATTTACTCTTTGGGGGTGATCCTCTATAAGATGCTCACTGGGGAGCTTCCTTTCACGGGTTATCATCCTTTTGAGGTTATGCGTAAAATTACCAGTCTTCCCGCTCCGTCAGTCAGAGATCTCAATCCCAGAGTTTCTGAGGACTTATCCAATGTGGTTAAGCGTTGTTTAGAAAAGGAGCCCGAGAGACGTTTCCAGAGTGTACGGGAGCTTCTGCAGAGATTCAGGGCCTGTCGTCGAGGTGGGCAGAATGGGCCAAGTGGGGAAGCCGATGGCTCGGGGACGTCCACTGGTAGTGTTGTGAGTGATGGGCCAAGCGAGCCAGAGGGAGGAAACGGCAGCTTGGGGACGTCTACTGGTAGTGATGTGAGTGAAACTCAAGTAACTGTTCCTTCGAGTTCATTGTCTACTGCTAGCAAGCGTGTAGGTGATCGCTTTGAGTTTGGCCGCTATCCTCAAGGACCAAATGGCGAGGTCAGACCGATAACTTGGCGAGTGTTGCGCCGTGATTCTGACGGTTTGCTGGTTATTGCTGAGATGGGTTTAGATGCCAAGCCTTACAACGAAGAGGAAGTTGGTGTTATAACTTGGTCTGACTGTACTTTGCGCCGTTGGTTGAACAGTGAATTCTATGAAAAGGCGTTTAACCAACAAGAGCAATTTTTAATCAATA
>JAFSXH010000293.1 GCA_017444165.1 bacterium
CCATAAAAGCTGACGCGCTCTAGATTGCTTACTCTAGATTCCAAGCTGTCTACGGCTTCTTCTAAATTATTTACTCGCGCTCCTAAAGCATCGAGTTCTGAGCGGAGATTGTTGGCTAAATCTTGGAGTTGTTTGAGTTCAGATTTAGTGGCTAAGGTTACATGTTGTCCTTCCAACTGGTTGAGTAAGCGGGCTATAATCATAGCCATTTCCCAGCGAGAAGCACTCCTGTCACCTTTAAAAGTGCCATCGGGGTACCCTTCGAGTAACCCTTTGGCGGCCAAAGTTGCCACGGCATCTTGAGCCCATGAATTTTCGCCCGCATCAGGGAATATGGGAGCACCCAAAACGGGACATATAACGCTCAACCCCAAAAGAATCCCTAATAGCGGAGTTGTTACTTTCATTTTATTGAATTCCAATCAACAAAGAATAATTAAAGCTCAAGATCAGTCAATTCTGAAGTCTTGAGCTTTTATTAGCCCTGCACATTATGAAGAGCTTACTATATTCCTCTTTTATTTTAACTTTTTTTACAGGTAAAAGCGTAAATTATTCCTGTCAAGCCACCTCCCAAGTGGGCAAAATTATCTAAGCGTATCCCTCCAAAGTTTATAAACCAGCCTATGAATAATATAAAGAGCATGCTGTAGAGTATACTGTTAGCCGTCTGCAGAGAACCTAAACCCCAGCGTTTATTAAAGCCCCAATAGGCAAAGCCCAGAGCGAAGAGTCCTCCCGAAGCACCTATACCGCCCGAAGATAAGAAAGAAGAGGCTAAGGAGCCAACGACAGCTCCCAAAATAAATATGCCTAAAAAGCGTTTGCCTCCGCAGAGACTCTCTATCTCCTGGCCGAAGATGTGAGTACAGTACATGTTGCAGAGGAAATGTAAGAGATCGACATGTAAAAAAGCGCAGGTGAGAAGATGCCAAATAGCTTGAGGATTGCGAGAGGGGGCGTAAGGAGTGCAAAATTCGTAAAGGAATCGGTTGTAAGGGAAGGGCAAAAATTGCACGGCCAGATAAATTACCGTACATATAATTATAATTGCCTGGCTAGCCCAAAGGGTCTTCTCTTTTATGGTTGGAGTGGCGTATTTTGCGGCAATCTCGTCCTGATATTTGCTACTTATCTCTCCAGTGCCGCCACAGGATGGACACTCTTTTGGGCAGGGGACCACTTTTTTGCCTTGACATGATCTGCAAGTCAAAGGTATACCTTTGCTATTAGTGCCTAGCGTACCCTTGCCCGAACAGGTTAGGCAAGTTATAAAACCCTTTCCCTGACAGTCAGTACAAATGCCACTGCCTTTGCAGCGCGGACAGAGCTTATCTTGGAAGGGAGAGGAGGAATTTTTTTGTTCTGTGGACATTTTTAACCTAACTTTTTTAATGGGAAATACTTATATGTCTAAAATATTTTTACAGAATGTTTGCGCCTCCTTGATAGTTTTCGCTAGTGTGAGTTCTGCAGTGACTCTAGCTGATGAAATACGCTCGGAAGTGCGCTATGTCAATGGTCAAAAAGAGATCTATTACACTAACGAGGGTAATGATAATTATAGGAACAGCATGCAGAGTAACGGAGCTACTACTGTAATAAACGGCCCTAGTTATCCAACTTACAAAAAGAGCAATAAAAGTAAGGTTACTAAACAAGTAAAAACTCCTGCTAAGAAAGTGGCCTCTGCTGGGACTCCTAAAAAAAGTACTCGTCGTTTAAATCCCGATGGTACGGCCGAATTCGCTCCGCCTCAATATGAGGTATATGAGGTTGTGCCAAAACCACGTTACTCTTATTACGATGACAATTGGGCCTTCGCTACATTTGATGCTAAAAAAAGATTGCCGCGCTGGGTCAGCAATTTTAATGGGCGCGACGTCGACATTAATCCTATTATCTTGAAATACTCCAGGATTTGGGGAGTAGATCCTTTACTTATTGAGATAATTATCCGCCACGAGTCTAATTTTAATTCTGCGGCTGTTTCTCCAGTGGGAGCGGTGGGCCTTATGCAGCTAATGCCCGGTACTGCTGCGGGGTTGGGGGTACTCAATGCTTTTGATGTCGAGGAAAATATTGCTGGTGGTACTCGTTATATTGCCTCCCAGTTGGAAAGATTTAATAGTGTTCCCCTAGCCTTGGCGGCCTACAATGCAGGTCCTGGGGCGGTTGAACAGTACGGCGGAGTTCCACCTTATGCGGAAACCCAATATTATGTAGATACTATTTACGGCGAGTATTTAGCTGGTAAGAGGAAGCGTGAAAGTCGCTAGATAGGGGATGGCGCAGATGAGGTTTTCTCAAAAACATATATTAGGCTTATTGTTACTTTTTATTTTTAGCTACATTTGGATCGGAATTTCTCCCACTCTGGCTCAACAGAGATTGATCTGTAGCGTATGTAAACGCCCCATCAATGGTCGTTACAATAGAGTAAATGGCAAGATTGTCTGTTTTGAAGATCTGCGCTGTTCTGAATGTGGAATAAAAAATAATGGAGGGCATGTTGTCTTTGGAGATGGACGTGTTCTCTGTGAAAATCACCTCCCTAAGTGTTCTAGGTGCAAGCGTAAAATTCGCACGAAGGCCTTTATTATGGGCGGTCAAACAGTTTGCGAATATTGCGTTACATGCAGTAAGTGCAATCGTCGTTTAGCTGGTTTTGAATACTACGTAGACAAACAATCTAGGCGAGCTGTCTGTGTGCTCTGTGCTAGGTGCAGTGTTTGTGGCAATAGGGTGGGCAGCAAGCTGTATCTCAGTACTAATGGAGAGCCACTCTGTTATCGCGATATTGAAAAATGTTCTAAATGTAATGTTGTTTTAGATAAACAGAAGTATAAACTTGGCGATAAGTTATTCTGCCAGAGAGATTTGCCTGCAGTCTGTCCTAAGTGCGGAATGAGTATTATTAAACATTCTCTCACTTCATCTGGTGAGTACCGTTGTCATAAAACTCTTATCTGCTCTACGTGTGGTCAAACTATAAGCGGATCCTATTTTGTGCTTTTGGACAATGTTGCTGTTTGTCGTAAGTGCAAAGGCAACAAAAATTTACATGAGTGTTTCTTATGTCACGTCCCTATCTCTAATCTCAATGCTGGTCTAGTCTTCTCTGATGGTCGCCATTCTTGTAAAGTGCATATGAAGGGAGCGATCAATACCTCCAAATTGGGTAACTATTTAACTATTGCCAAAAAGAGTTTGACAACTTATGTTAGCCCGCGCCTGAAGATTGATGATAATATCCCTTTGACCATTCACTGTGTTGATGGAAACAGTTTGAATAGTACCAGAAAACATATTAAAGGCATGGAGGATTTGGATATAAAGCTCATTTTAGGAGTGACTAAGCCTCGGTTTGTTTACGATGCTGTGTGTGATTTTCAAATTTGGATGTTACAGGGTTTGCCTGAACAGTATTTTATGACAGCTTTAGTTCACGAATGTGCTCACGTTTGGCAGATCAACAGTATCAAGTATTATTCAGATGTTAATAAGGTCACCGCTCGTGATAGAGAAGGTTTTGCTAACTGGGTAGCTTACAAGTACAACCAGCGCATGGGGCGCAACGAACAACTCAAATATTTGGATTCGGCTACTGATCCTTACTACGGGGAAGGTCTGCAGTATTACAAACGCATAGAAAGAAGATACGGAATTAATGGTTGTATAGATTACGCTGTAGGCAAGTTAAAGGTCGATTTTTAGCTTTAAGGACCTGGAGGGGGGGATCTGTAGCTTCTCTAGGGAAGGAGAGCGGGGATCGAGAGTATATTGGAAAGGCTGGAACGTGATTTATGGCTGAAAAACGCCTACCCATTTTACAAGGTGAGTATAAGTTGCTCCAGGTTATGGAGACGTTAGAGGATAGTAAAATTTACAAGAGTCAGTCTGTTGTCCATTCAGAAAGGCTCTTTGCCATTCGAGAATTTAAGTTAGAGGGTTACGAAGCACCTGAAAAGAGGGCTGTTGTTTCCGCTTATTTTCAGCCTATAGCCCTCGGTTATATGGATTTTGTCTCTCCTAGTTTGACCTCTCTGCGCAATTTTTTCATAGAGAACGGTCATATCTATTTTGTTTTTGACTACATACCAGGACGGAGATTGAGTAAGTGTCTGCGCGAGAGACATCGTCCTTTTACAGAGAATGAGGCCTTGGATATAGCTTACAAAATAGCTGTGGCTTTAGATGAACTTCATTCTTGTAGCCCCATTAAATTTATGGCTGATGTTTGTCTGGGAAATGTTATCTTAATTACCAATGGCAATGTAGCTTTAACTGATTTTGGTTTGGGTAAACTGCTTTTGCAATTGCCTGAAGAGGCTCCTCGCATGGGAACTGTCGGTTATGCTGCTCCTGAGCAATATGG
>JAFSXH010000294.1 GCA_017444165.1 bacterium
CCCCGCGCTTCAGATGAGCCTATTGACGATCCTGTGCGCCAGTATCTTAAGGAGATAGGCAGTGTAGATCTCCTTGAAGCTAAGAGAGAGGCTGAATTGGGAGCCATGATGGAAGAGGGGCGTGAGGCTGCGGAGCAGCTCTTGAGTGAGCTTGATTTTCGCCAGTTAGTTTTAGATGTTTTTGCTAAGGAAGCTGAAAGGCAAGAAGTAGAGTTTCTCTTTATAAATTGGGAAGATATCGATGAGGATGATAGCGAGTTTGATATAGATTCCACAATGGTCTATACTGGTTTTCCCGTTGCGCAATTGGTAGATAAATTGAGAAATTGTGAAGATAAGATTTGGAAGATCAAGTTTATCGAGCTTACAGAGCGTCAAAAATTAGTGAAGTCAAGCTGGGATATGGCCAGAGTTGAGTATTACCATTATCTGACGCGAGAGATCAATAGTGGTAATATCGAATTTATTGAAAAGCGGAATAATTTTGAAGAGTTAGATCGTAAAATTCGCCATGGTTTTGAGGCTAAGAGGGAGCTGACGGCGGCCAATTTACGTTTAGTAGTCAGTATAGCCAAAAAGTTTATAAGTAGGGGAATGCTCTTCTTAGATCTCATCCAGGAAGGCAACCTTGGTTTAATACGTGCTGTAGAGAAATTTAATTATAAGAAGGGGTATAAGTTCAGTACTTATGCTACTTGGTGGATACGTCAGTCTATAACTAGAGCTTTAGCCGATCAGGCGCGTACGATACGCATTCCCGTACACATGGTTGAGAAGATAACTAATTTGACGAGGGTTATGCGCAATCTTCTACAGGAGAAAGGGCGCGATCCTAGCATTGAGGAGATTGCTGATCGTATGTTCCCTGTGGATGTTGAAAAGGTTTGTGAAGATCTCAGCCAAGGGCACAGCAAGAAGGTAAAGAAGACGGATAAAGCTTGTTTGGAAGAGGTAGAGAGACGTCGCCAGTTGGCCCAAATGAAGGTCAGGGATATTCAAAAGATTGCTCAAGAGCCTATCTCTTTGGAAACTCCCATAGGTGAGGAAGAAGATTCTCACTTGGGCGATTTCATAGAGGATGAATCGGCTGTAGCTCCTGATGAAGCTGCCACTATCACTTGTTTGAAAGAGGCTATCAGTTCGGCTTTCGAACAGTTGAATGAGCGTGAACGTGAGGTTCTTTCCATGCGCTTTGGTATGAAGGATGGTCACATTTACACTTTAGAGGAAGTGGGTCGCAGGTTCTCTGTTACTCGCGAGCGCAGCAGGCAGATAGAGGCTAAGGCTTTGCGTAAATTACAGAGGCCTGAGGCTAAGATTGCTATGCAAGATTATTGTGATTGAAAAATGGAATAAAGCGAAGACAAGGAGGCGTTGAGGAGCTGTGCTGTGTAAAGTCGTTTTGCCCAACGGTGTGCAAGAGGTGGAGTATGGGACGAGGATTTTCTTTCCCATCATGCGAGATTTAGGTGTAGAGTTGTGTGATACAGAAGATGTTCGCGATTGTTGGGAAGTGGCTAAAAGTAAGAATATTGTCGGTGCCAACGTTGATGGACTTGTCACTAGATTGACCCATAAGGTGATCAGCAATTGTCGTATTGAGCCTTTTACCAGCAAAAATTATTTTGGCCAGCATATGGTCATGCGCAGTGCTTCTTGCCTTTTGATGGCTGCTGTCAAGCAGGTCGCTCCTGAGATTAGACTGGAAGTAGGCCAGTCTCTGCACAGCCAACTCTTTTATGAAGTGCATAATTGCGAAAATATAGAATCTTTAGTCCAGAAGCTCAATAATAAGTTTCAGGAGCTTGTGAAAGCTAATTTGCCCTTTAAGACTTCTAGGGTCTCTTCGAGTGTTGCTCTGCAGATGGTAGATGATCCTCATGGAGATCGCAAGCAGCTCTTGCATGGTTGGGTAAATGATCGGCCCGTAGTCGTCACTGTAGGAGAGTATAACGATCTGGCTTACGGTCCTTTTGTACCTTCAACTAGATTTTTGCCTCCTATCAAGATCGTTGGTTTAGATGAAGGGTTGCTTTTAGCTTTGGAGCCCGTGAAAGTTCCTGAGAAATCTTTTAAAGATTTTATGCTCAATTCTGCTCGCCAAGCTAAAGAGTGGAATAGACGTATGAATGTTGATACTGTGGGTAAGTTAAACGAATTGATCGTCAGTGGGAAGGGGCCTGATCTTATTCAGATCTCCGAGACTATGCACGAACTCTACATTGGAGACATTGCCAAAGAGATTATAAATAGGCCTGATGTGCGTGTGGTCTTTATATCTGGTCCTTCCAGTTCTGGTAAGACGAGCACAGTGCGCCGTCTCTCTACCCATTTGAGTACTTTGGGCAAAGAGACTATTTATATAGGTTTAGATGATTATTATTTAGCGGCGGTAAATTGTCCTAAAGATGAGAATGGCGAGTATGATTTTGAAGCGTTAGAAGCCTTAAATGTGGAGCGTATTAAGAGCGATCTCCGTTCTCTAATTGAGGGTAAGCCTACGAGTATTCCTCATTATGATTTTGTTCGACAAGCTCCGTGCTCTAAAGAAAAAGAGACGACAATGCAGTTGCGAGATGATCAGATTCTCTTAATTGAAGGTATACACGGTCTGAATCCCGTCATAACTAATTCCGTACCTAAAGAGAGGGCGTTTAGTGTCTTCGTCAGTGCTTTGCCTCAGCTCTCCTTGGATCATGTCAATCGTGTTCCCACTACATATGCTCGTCTATTGCGGCGCATAATTCGTGATCGTCGCTATCGTGGGATCTCGGCTGAATCTACTATTCTGCGCTGGCCCAGCGTGCGCCGTGGTGAAAATAAACACATCTTCCCTTATCAACATTTAGCTGATGCTATGTTTAATTCGGCTTTAGCATATGAATTGGCTATATTCCGCAGTTACGGTTGGTTGTATCTTATGGAAGTTAAAGAGGATAGCCCAGCTTATCTTATGGCTCGAGATATGTTGAGATTTTTGTCATTGGTTGTGCCGATGGACAATGAGTGGATTCCTAAAAATTCCGTTTTGCGTGAATTTGTAGGCGGAAGTATTTACAAATATTAAAGGGGTTGACTCGTTGCAAAGGGTCACACTTCGTCTGTGCTTGTGTATTGTGTCTAGGTTATGTCCTTTTGAGTAGGTCTCTCGTTCTTTGAGAGGTCGACTTACTTCAAAAGGACAAACTTCGTCCGTGGATATACATTTTGTAGAGCAATTGCTCTGCACTGTACAACTTGAATAAGAGGAAGCAGGGGAGGGGTAAGAGAAAGCCCTCACCGTTATGAGTGCTAAGTTTCCTGCTTTAGATGATAATTTTCCGCGCATTGTACCTACTTTTAAGCAATTAGTTAAGATCATTACTGAATGTGTAGATGGTGGAGTCAGTTTGAATTGCACTGCTTTTGAATTTCAGCAGTGTGATCAGGCTTTGGGTACCATTTTGGGCAATTTTATGGAAGTGCTTCGCTTAAAGGAGCTGCCTGCCAAACAAAATAAGTCTATTGATGATATAATTCTGGTCTTTTGCAATATTAGCAACGAAATGTCTAAATTGGAGACCGCTTTAAATATGGATGCTACGGCTACAGTATCGTCTTGTGTCAATAAGATTTACAAGGGACTGAAGGATTTGGAAGAACTCAATATGGAGTTAAAGTCCGTAGTAGTAGATAGTTGCGAATATTCAGAAATTCCTGTGGTAGAGAGCATTTTACAAGCGGGTCATTTTGTTTTAGATAGTGGTGGGTTTGATTGGGGAATTTTGAGGGCGCGATTAGATAATTTGCTTCCTAAATGGAACGAGATCATTACAGGTGAGGGGTTGCCAGAAGATTTTTTGCGTCATGATCGCGCTTTGGAACAGTTGGTAGAGGTAGTAAATAATCAAGATTTAGAGTCTCTGCCTGAGGTTTTGGAGGAGATAAAAGATAGCGGAGAGGCTTTGGTATATTTTGATGATAGTCAGGTTGAGTCTGAGGATAACAATCAATCTGTGATGCTCTGTCCTTATTGTGGGAAGGCTATGACTTCAGGTAGCAGTAAATGTTTTGCTTGTGGAGCGCGTATGCCTGAAGCCTTTGAAAGAACTTTGGGTCTAGAGTTACAGAGCAATAAGAGTAATATTGATGTTGCTCAAATGCCCGAATATGTACAGCGCATTTTTGAAGTTGGTGAAAAATTGCCTTCTGATCCCAAGCAGTTTAAGGCTTTTAAGCGCAATGTTGGTGAGTTGAGGCGCAGAATAGCTAGTGCTAGTGCTAAAGTGCAAAAATTGGCTTCCATGCGGAATAAATTGAATATGGAACAGCGTGAAAATGTCGATAGCGTTTTAGATCTTGCCAATGATGGTCTGGACAAATTTTATAGAGCTTTAGATATTTTGGATGGGTTCGAATTGCCTGTAGATCGCTTTCACTTGCAGTGCGCTTTAGAAGTTTTAGGTGAGGCGGTCGAGGGAATGCGTGGTGTAGGCGGTTTAGCACAGAAGTATCGCGATAGTAAGAAGAAGTAAGTATAAAATTTGATTTTTAGGAGAGTTGAACGGTGAATCAGTTGTTAGAGCAATTAGTTAAAGCGGGAAGAGATTTACCTAAATTAGTTCCGCAGGTGCGTATTTTGCTCGAAAGATTGGGAACTTGTCTGCGTCAAGATCAACCTGTGTCTCAAATTAAGGGAAATGTTACCGATTGTGATCTGGCTATGATGTCGGTGACTAGTGGTTTTAAAAATTTAATTAAGGGCTATGATTATGACGACAGCGAAAAGATCTTTATCGAAGTTATTTACGGTGATTTTGATAAGATCAAGAAGCTCATCTCTTCCATGTTTGCTAATATAAAAAATGAAGCGGCTGAAGATTTTGCCAAAGATCTACTTGATTATATTGATTGTCTGCACCGCATTGAGAAAAATTTAGATCAATTTAACGCTATTCGTCGATCTAAGCCGAAGGAGTCTAAATCTGAAGAAGCCGACAGTATTATAAAAGCCTGTCGAGCTATTATGGAAAAACGACGCGATTGGTCTATTTTGGAGTACTGGCTAAAAAAAGTTCGCCCCACTATTAAAAAATTGTCAGCAGAGGAAGATTTGTCTGAGGAGGGGCAGATCTATTGTGAAGCTCTAGAGAATCTCATTTTTATCTGCGAAGAGAAAAATTTAGATTTTTTGCCTGAGTATTTTGCTCTTTACAAAAAAGCTAGTGATAAGTACTTTAATAAGGAGAGCAAATCTGAAAAAGAAGAAATTGCCTACAATACTGTCTTCTGTCCTGTTTGTAGTCAGCAGTTAGAACTGTTTTGCAAAAAATGTCCTCAATGTGGTACGATAATTCCAGAGAGTGCTTTTATAAAGGATACTAGCGAAGAAGATGAAGAGAAAAAGGTTGATGAGTCTACTCCAGCCTTTGTACCACGTTCGGTACGCGGTATAATAGACAGCCTCTCTAAGATATGTGATGGTGAGGATTACTGGAGTGCTCTTTCTAATGATTTGGCTACTCTAATAGCTGAAGAAGAGAGATGGAGAAAGGATATAGCCTCACTCCCTGCGGAGGCGTGGCAAGATAACTCATCCCAAGAAGTAGAGGAGGGATTTGATAATTTAGATGAGGCTATCTCTACTCTTTACGGTTTAGCTAGCGAGGAAGATCTTTCCTGGGAAATTATTGAAGAGATCACTGACAAAATGATAGATGGTATAGGGAGGATCAATAAACTGCTCAATCTGGGCTAGGTCGATCAAAGAGTTCGTCCATCTTAGCTGAACTCAGTTTGCAGGATTCCTTGCCCGTCCAATCAACGGTTATATAGGTCTTTTGAGGTAGATCTATGGTGCTGTAGTAGCGTATTTGATTAGTTTGCCACATGTTGCCGTTTTCGTAATACCATCCGGTGGGCAATGGAGTGGCCATGCCTTTACCTTTTAAGTTCTTTGTCCCTCTAGGGAAGAGGGGGAAGACGCGTGCTGATAATTTCTTGCCTCTAGCAAAACAGCCCATATCGCCGCGCATGATCAATTTCAGATGAGGGGAGAAGAGCAAGCTACTCTGTAAATGGAGTTGTTTGGCACTCTCTGGGCCAGAAAAACTGTCACGGATAATAATCCTCTTATCGTCAGGCATAAAGAGAATTTCCCTAATTATTAAAATAGTTAAGCCATTGCGCAGACGTGCTTGACGACCGCATTTATATATAATGTCCTTTTTGTCTTTTATATCTTTTTTATACAGAGGAGAACAGATAGACCTATCGGCTATGGTGTAATTTTCTAAGCCGTATATCTCACTTATCTGTTCGATATTATCGCTAGTCAAATCTCCGTAGTAACCTATTCTGATAGGCTGGATCTCTTCAGTAAAAAATGGAGCTGAATGGGCCGCAAAACTGTCTAAATACTCTTTTAATTCTTTTTTATCTTCACGACAGTTACCAGGATCGATGAAGAAAGGTTCATCTTCTATAGTCAATATTAAAGAGAGGCAATCGCAGTGATTTTCAACGTTATTATTAAAAAGTGGATTGCCGATAGCTATACACTGTGACGATTTTGCTTCGCAGTGATCGCGCACTACCCCTAAACCATTGGGAACAAAATAAACCAAGGTAGAGGAGGGACGTTGAATCTCAATGTCTAGTAAACTCTCGTCGGCATTAGGTCCCAACCACCAGTAAATTTCTGTCGAAACATTATTGATCTTGAAGAGCAATTTGCCCTCATTAAAAACTACCGCTCCCAAACAGAGTAGATTTAAAGCATAATCAGATAGTGATTGGTATTGCCCTAATATACCTGGAGACTTAAACTTTCCAAAATAGGGAATAATGCGGCTGGGTCCTGCAAAAAAGTGTATAGTTTTTAAAGCATTGAGACAGAAGGCGAACAGGAGATCGTTTACTCTTTGTCTATTTTGCAATTGTTGCAGGATAGATAAGAGGAGCAGTTCCGTTTTATAGCAGTGTTCGGCTAGAGAATTACTATAATGCAAACATTTTTGACTAAATTCGTTACAAATGGTGTCCTCTAACTTAGACTCAACCAACTCCCTCCATTTGGGAGCTAATTTCAACTCTGGATAATGACTAGTGAACATGTAGAGGACGATAATCTCTTCCAGGGATGGTTTGGGAGTTTTACTTATATGGTTAGCTAAGACAGCGGCGTGTAATATAATAGATGAGGTAATTTTGAAAAATACTTCGGGTACAACAAATTTGCAACTGAGACACATGTTCACAGCTAACATCCAATTGAGCAGACGTACAGCTATGCTGCGATAGTCCACCCAATTAATACCAAACCACAACGGATTGGCCCCTATCCACTCTGTAGCCTGAATTAAAATGTTAGAAGCGTAATTATTATCTCCCGTTATCCAAAAAGCCCTGGCTAAAGTCAAAAAATGGTAATGACTATTATCTTCCCATACTCTCTGTAGCTCATGAATATCGGCAAAGGGAGACTTTTTTAGCTTGTCACCATTCTCTGGCGTAAATAATTCTTGGATTTCGCGAGCCGATTTACTTGGATAAACGTTGGCACTGTTAGTCTCATCACCAGTTTTAGATCTGGAGGATAAATACTCTCTAGCTTTTCCTAAGATTGTCTCTATCTTAGGATTTTTTTTAAATTGAGAGAATTTATTGTGTATAACAGAATATTCACTGTTATCTAGGAAGAGAACGGGTTTTCCCCTCCTTAGAAAATATTCATAAAACAGGCGATAGGCCGAAGTAAGATCACCCGTATCGGCACTATCTTTCGCCTCTTCTAATATTGGAGCATCCACAAATTGGCTGAGAATATATCTCTCATCGCCTTCAAATCTTTGAGAGTTGCTGTAACAAAACTCCACCCTAGATTCTAAAGCTACAGGCAAAGAAGGAGATTTCTTGATAGCCTTTTTTTTATTAGAGAGAAAATTCTGCAACCAATCCATAAACTCTAAACCTTAAAAAATGACTTTATAACAGAGACTACTGTCTCGATCTCGTTATCAGTCAGTTCGGGGAACATGGGCAGAGACATAACTTCACTCTGTAATTTTTCACATATAGGCAGAGAACCTAATTGAAAACCGCTTGAAGCAAAAGTCTTTTGTAAATGCAAGCACACTGGATAGTATATCGCTGGACCTACGCCGTTTTCTCTCATATAGTCGAAAAGTTTATCTCTTTGAGGGACGCGTACTGTGTATTGATGGTATACATGGTGACAACCAGGACGCTCGCAAGGGGCGATAGCAGGAGTACCCTGCAACAATTCTGTGTATTTGTGAGCAACGCGGCGACGTTCAACATTCCATTCATCAACGTGGCGCGATTTGACGCGCAGAGCGGCGGCCTGAACCTCATCTAAACGGCTGTTCGTACCTAGTATCTCATGGTAATAACGAACCTTACTTCCATGTCCTCTGAGCATCTGCAAGGTCTCATAAAATTTAGGATCACTAGTTAAGACCATGCCACCATCGCCTATACCACCTAAATTTTTGCTGGGGAAGAAAGAAAAGCAGGCCATATCTCCAAAAGTGCCAACCTTCTGCCCGTCTATCATAGCTCCCGTAGATTGAGCACAATCTTCGATCAAATAAAGATTGTGTTCCTTACAAATATCCTTGATCTCTTTGATGGGAGCGGGATGGCCGTAAAGATGTACAGCTACTACAGCTTTGGTTTTGGGAGTTATGGAACGGCGCAAACTGTCGAGATTCAAAGCAAAATTATCGCTGTCGACATCGGCAAAGACTACTCTCGAACCAGCCAAAGCTACTGCTCCAGCTGAAGCTACAAAGGTGAAAGAGGGGACTATAACTTCATCATCAGCTTTAAGATCTAAGGCACGAATGGCTAATTGTATAGCATCTGTACCATTGCCGACACCCACACCATACTCAGTGCCTACCCAGGTGGCGAACTCTTTTTCAAAAGATTGAACCTCTTGGCCTAAAATATAGGAAGTTGAGCGCAAAACTCTCAACACAGCCTCTTCTAGTTCATTTTGTATTTGAGCATACTGGGTGCGAAGTTGCAAAATAGGTATCATTGTATTTCTCTTTCTATTGTTTCTTTTCTTTCGATCCATGCTCGGTATTACGGAGTGCAACGACACACTTATTAGGTGTGCGGATCGTCTCTTATCAGTGGGAGATACCGATCTCTCTCCGCTCACCACTGACGTTTATTTTGCTAGTATATCTCACCTCCTATAAAAGTCAGAAACCTTTTCAGCTAGTTGAAATTAACTGCGGCCCATTTTTTTAAAACATTAACATATCCTGTTTTATGCCGAAAACCAACTTGTGAAGTATGGGCAGGTTCAATCGCCGTAAACATTGCGAGTTTCAAACTCTAAACGCCACTTAGGTTGGTCATCTTGACAACACCAAAGTTCTAAAGTCCCTAATTCTGTTATGTGTGTTTGCAAGGTTACAGGCAAGAAGTTACCCGAATCTCCCGCTTCAGCAGGCAAAGTTACACACAGCGAAGTCAGCTCTTCTATGTCCTCATCCCAATCATCAATGAGATCGCCAATCTTGTCCTTGTGGCGGGCAGTCGAAGCGAGAAATCTAAATTCAGCAGGTTCTCCTACTACGAGACCAAAACTGCGCCCAGGAATGGTCTGCGTACTCTCTTCTTCCATACCAAACGGAGCGATACAGAGAGCTTTTATGGGAGCCTCTAAACCTGGAATAGCTGGCATAGAACTCTCTATGCCAATGTAGTAAGAGCGGTTAGTGCCTGCCTTTATTCTTATTCCTAAACCGTATTTATTGAGACCACAACGTACAGCTCCGCGAGCTACAGCTAGATCGTAATCGGCCCCTTGCAAAACTTTCAAGGGAGCTTTACCGATCTTATTCAACCAGCTGTTGACTATATTGACAACTCTGTCTCTTATGGCGGGCGATTTAAAAACGCCTCCGTTGAAGAGTATGGCTGTGGGGACTAAAAACGATTCCGAAGAGTTCTCTAATTTGTGAGAGCCTAGAAAACTAGCTAAATGTTTAGTGATAGCTGGATTAGATTCGAACGGCAAGCCCAACTCTCGCAGACCGCTTTGACGAGAGCGAGTGGCATAGTCATCGGCTTGGCAGATAGGGAAGAAGCCATCTACAACGAGCTTTTGTACCTCTTCGTTAGTCAGAGTTGCTTGGATGGAACTGGCTATGAGACTGCGGCCGCGTCCAGGTATACTGATCGACCACTCTGTCTCTCCATCTTCTTGCAACAATTGCTCTTTGGCGGAGCGACAGGCGTGAGTTAATACTTGCATCTGCCAGTTGTCTAATTTTATGTTTTGCTCTTTCTTTAGTTTTTGCTGGACGAAGACGGCCAGAGCCAGATCCATGTTGTCGCCGCCTAAAAGTATATGGTTGCCGACAGCTGTGCGCTCTAAGGTGAGATCACCATTTTCTGAGTTGACGGTAATTAAGCTAAAGTCTGTCGTGCCACCACCTACATCACAGACCAGAACTCTATCTCCAACCTCTACTTGTTTGCGCCAGTTTTCCTCACATTTATCTAACCATGCGTAAAAAGCCGCCTGTGGTTCCTCTAGGAGTGTGAGCTTTTCTATGCCTGCTTGTGAGGCCGCTTTGACAGTGAGTTCTCTGGCAATAGTATCGAAGGAGGCAGGGACAGTTATAACTACGTCTTGTTCACAGAAAGGCTCCTCGGGGTGAGCGTAATCCCAGGCTTCACGCAGATGGAGCAAATAGTTTTTTGAAGCTTCTACGGGTGAAATATGCTCCACTTCTTCAGGAGAGTTCCAGGGAAGCAGAGGCAAAGTGCGATCTACACGATCATTAGACAACCAGGATTTAGCGGAAGAGATAACGCGCTGAGGAACTTTAGCTCCTTGATCGCGAGCTAACCAACCTACAACGTAAGGAATCTCTTTATTCCAGGGAAGTTCGATGCTGTGAGGTGGCAATTCATGAGATCCTGGAAAATATAAGAAAGAAGGGAGTGTGTATCTCTCTTCTACGTTGCCTGGATGAGTCAGTTGAGTAATAGCTAACGGATTGATAGGTGGAGTGCTGTTAGGCAGATCTTCATTTCTTTTTGTTGGATCAGACCAAGCCAAAGCACAGTTAGTAGTTCCTAAATCGATACCTATGACCATTGAAATCATTCCCTCCGCTCTTCGACTATTGTTGCATATTTCATTATTTGTAATTGAAAAATTAAATGAGTTCTACTTCAGCGGGACAGACTACATCGCCATCCTCTTCTTCTGTACCAATAGAGGGAAGATCTGCCTTGATCAATCGCCAGCCTTTATGGTGCAGAGTACCTTTGAAAGGTGGTTCCCCTTCCACTTTGCCCACCAGACGTATTTCCTGAGGATCAAAACCGCTCTCTACAGTGATTTCAGTCTCTTCTTCATCTTCTAAGATGGCTTCCAATTTAATGTAATCTTTGAAAGCACGACGACAACCTTTGTAGACTGTGGACTTTACTACAGCACCGACTTGAGCGTCGGGAACATTATCTAGATCCTCTTGCAAAAAGTCGATAAATCTGCCTTCTCTTTGCAAAAGTGCCAACAAAGCAACAGTTCCAGGTTCAAAATTTAAATTAGGCAGGGCCACAGATTCCGTTGCTGGAGTCGTATCCAAAAAATTTTGAATCTTCTGAGCGAACTCACCGTTAAAGAGAATCTTAAAGAATACTTTTATAGCTGTAATTATGCGCATGCTCCAGACTACCACAAAGAGTTAGAAACCCCCTCCTTACAAAGTGGCTGTAGCTCTGGAGAGACGATCACGTACAGCTTCCCATTCTATACTTTCAGGT
Source organism: bacterium (assembly GCA_017444165.1). GTDB lineage: Bacteria > Vulcanimicrobiota > Xenobia > Xenobiales > Xenobiaceae > RGIG3641. The sequence goes on from JAFSXH010000294.1 coordinate 11,803, forward strand.
ACTTTCTCTATGAGAATGCGAGCAACATTCATGGTATCAGCGTAACGCAAGGCAGAATAGAGAGAGCGAGCATAAGATTCTGCCTCTTCGGGCATAGTGATCCATTTGAAATTTTGGCTAGGAAGCTCAAATTCACGAGAAAAGCCCAATATAACGGCACTAGAAATAACATCAAAGATGGCAGGTAAGTTCTCTCTGGTAAATATCTGTGAGCGAGTGTGTGGGGCATAATGCTTTTTTAATGTTCCTGGAGCTTTTACACCAGTGCCAAAATTGACGTGGAATTGTAAAAAGTTACTTATGAGCTCCGCATTCAACATCCCTGGACGCAAAATTACAACTTTACTGTGTGCGAGATCTATAATTGTTGATTCTACACCTACAGAACAAGGACCACCATCGAGAATGTATTTTAACTCATTGGGAAATTCGTTACGTACATCCTCAGCGCAAGTAGGACTGATATGACCGAATTTGTTGGCTGAGGGGCCGACTATGCCGTGTCCGAAAGTTCTGATGAGCTGACGCGTCAAAGGATGAGCAGGAATGCGTATACCTACACTATTTTGGCCACCAGTTACCTGATCTAAAACTTCTGGACGCTTGGGCAAGATCAAGGTCATAGGACCAGGCCAGAAGTGTCTGGCTAATTTGTAAGTAATGTTTGGAATGTAATCGACATCGACCCACTGAGGCAACTCTTCCAGATCGGCTAGATGGACTATGGAAGGATGATCGGCGGGGCGGCCTTTGAGGGCATATAATTTGGATATAGCTGTGGCGTTGCACGCATCTGCGCCTAGGCCATATACCGTTTCCGTGGGAAAAGCTACCAGACCACCGTTAGCTAATTCAGCGGCCGCTTCCTTAATAATTTCAAGTTTGCTCATTGTTTATCTAAATCTGGTCTACTAGAAGGATCTTGAGGTTTAACATTTTTGCGTTGAGGAATAGAGAGGCGAGGAGGATTAGCTACGGTTCGCAACTTGGGATTGTTGATTGCCGCCGACATGGGTCTCTTCTTCTCAGGATCCTCTTCTATATTCTTTTTCGGAGTAGGCAGATTTTTGAGATTTGGAGCATCGGCATTAGGTAAACTGCGGTATTTTGTTTCACCTGCCTCATAATGTTCTATGTATTCGACAGATTCTCGACATTTTTTCACCATACGCACCAGATCTCTGTCTTGGAGTGAGGAGTAAATCGGCAAATGTAGTTGGGTTCGGGCCAAATAGTTAGAATTGGGCAGTATACCGTAATAGCGGACGTTTTCTGAAAAAACTGGCTCACTGTGTATGGCTTTAGAAATGTATCCTGGAGAAGCATCTACGCCTCGACTAGATAACTGGCGGGCCAATTTTTCCTTAGCTTCGTAATTGATCAAAAAACTAGTGAAGATGGAGGTTCCATAAGCTGGTTCTTGGGTGAAAGATATGTTAGGAATATTCTCTTGTTCGAAGAGTTCAATTAAGCGAATGCCATACTGCCTTCTCTTTTCATTCTTTTCTAGAGCTTCTTCTATCAGCCGTCCACCCAAAGCTGCCTGAGCAGGGGAGGGTCTTCTGTTGAGTTCTGGAACTGTCGTGCTGATCGATTCGCTAAAGATAGTGTGGATTAAATCTTTTCCTAGGAATGACCAGCCCATAGCTAAATAAGGGTATATACCTACCATGAAGCCCAAAGAAGTACCGCCGAGCCACATACAGGCTGATTTGAATATGAGAGGGTATATGGAAGCGTTGGGGGTCAATTGGGCTTTAGAGGAAATGTCCCGAGCTTTTTGAGCGTAGTTTCTATCTTTGAAAACGGCCATTCCCCCGCCCATAGTGGTAAAATTGTCGGTTAAAGAAAAAGAAAAAATAGCTGCATCGCCAAAAGAACCGACATATTTATCACCAACTTTAGCTCCAAAACTTTGAGAACAGTCTTCTATAACGAAAATACTGCGTTTTTTTGCTTCTACAACTAAATCTTGCACAGGAGCAGGACATCCGTACATGTGGGTTACTATGATAACTGAAACTCCCTCCCAGTCTTCATCTGTTATTAATTCTGGTCCCATAA
>JAFSXH010000295.1 GCA_017444165.1 bacterium
AGTGCTATTTGGATCTATATTAACGAACACATATTTTTAGTGGGGCGTGAACCAGCTCTGGAGAGTTTACAGACTGTAACTTTATTTTACTCTTTATGTATAATCGTCTCTGCTTATAAAATATTTAGATACTTTGGACTTAGCAAGTGGAGTTTGTACGTCCCTCTCATTTTTGTTAATTTTCATCCTGCCATTATTCGTTTAGCAACTACTATAAACAACGATGCACTCATGGTTGTATTCGTGTTGATAAGTATAATCTGGGCCTTTAGGTGGTATCGAGATAATACCACAAAATCTCTGGTTATGATGGCCTTGTTTTCCAGTTTAGGTATGATGACTAAACTCTCTGCTATCATGGTCCTTCCCTTGATCGTTTGTCTGCTTTTAGCTGTACTTTGGCGAGAGAGATCAAAGAGAGTATGTACTCAAATAATCTTATTTTTTGCCATTTTTTTGCCTATGAGCTTTTGGTTTGAGGTTAGAAATTATATAAATTGGCAAGTTCCCATTATGTACGTCCAGAGAATGAAAGAGAGCGATACTTCTTTTATTGGCAACAGGAGTTTTTTGAGTAGAGTTAGCGATTTTTCTCCATGGCAATTTAGGAGCGTCTATCTGCAAAATGATAACAGATTAGAAAATTGTGATGTCAATCCGTTGACGATCTCTCTAAAAACTTCCATGTTTGGAGAATTTATCAGAGATTTTACGTTTTCTAAAAAAGCTGTCTTACCAAAGATTGGGGCGGAGTATGCGTCGGTAATGCTTTTTTGGACTAATGTTCTTTTTAGTATTATATCTTTCTTTTGCGCATTCTTTGCCTTTGATGGTAAGTATACCTGTGAAAAGTTGAGCTTACTCATATTTGCTGGAGTTATGTTTGTGGCCATTTATTGGCAAATTTATGATCAACCCTTTGTCTGTTCAGCCGATTTTCGTTATATAGCTCCTATGGCTGTAATTAGTCCACTTTTTGTGGGAGTGTATTTGGATAATTTACAGGCTCACGATCATAAACATTTTTTTATCAACGCAATGATATTTTTAATTCTGTTATTTTCTCTCTGTTCAACCGCAGTTTACTGGATTGTCTGCTGAAATGTTGAGAAGGATAAAGGTATTTTATAGTTAAAGCTGACGCGGCATTTTTTATGAAGTTAAAAGAGTTATTTATCAATAAGTCTAGTTCGACTGCTATACAGTTTTTTAGGTATATCTTTGTCGGTGGAGGGGCTACGGTCTTACACTGGGGCTTGCTTTTGTTCTTTAGAGAGTGGGTTGGTCTAGATGCCAATGTTGCCAATGCTATTGGATTTATGGGCGGACTTATCTGTAATTATCTGATCTCTACTTACTGGGTGTTTGATGCCTCTTCTATAGAGAACAAGGGAGTTGAATTTACTGCCTTTGCTGTAATTGGTGTAGTAGGCTTGGGGATAAATCAGGCTATAATTTGGCTCTTTGATAAGCCTTTGGCTAGGATGGAATTCTTTGAAAGTTTGTTGCCTGCGGACAAATATTACATTGTCGGTCAGGTTTTGGCTACAGCGGTAGCGTTTTTTTGGAATTTTTTTGCCAGAAAGTATCTTTTATACAACAAGAAAGGTTAGTTTGCTATGATCAATGTTGTGGTTATCGGTGGAGGCCCTGCTGGTTTGACGGCGGCTTATGAGTTATTAAAGGATGGCAAGGGTGAGTATAACGTAACTGTACTGGAAGAGAGCCACGCCTTGGGCGGTATTTCTAAGACGGTTAAATACAATGGCAACCGCATGGATTTAGGTGGTCATCGTTTCTTCTCCAAAGACAAGCGGGTTGTGGATTGGTGGAGTAGCATTATGCCTGTTCAGGGTGCTCCAGCTTTGGATGATAAGATCCTGAATAGAAATAAGCCCTACGAAAATGGTGGCCCCGATCCTGAGAAGGATGATTCTGTCCTTCTTTTGCGCGAAAGGGTTTCGAGAATTTATTACAATAATGTTTTCTTCGATTATCCCATCTCCATGAGCATGAATACTATTATGAGTATGGGATTTTGGACTACTTTAAAGGCTGGTTTTAGCTATCTTTACTCCTGTATAAGCAAACTTCCTGAAGAAAATTTGGAGAATTTTTACATTAACCGCTTCGGCAGAGTGCTTTATTCAATGTTCTTTGAGGGTTATACCGAGAAACTTTGGGGTCGTCATCCTCGCGATATTTCCGCTGATTGGGGAGCACAGCGAGTTAAAGGCCTTTCCATTTTAGCCATCTTAAAGGACGTTGTTTCCAAAATTTTGGGTACGAAGAGCAACAAGAATGCTGAAACTTCCTTGATTGAGCAATATTGGTATCCCAAGTACGGTCCTGGTCAGCTCTGGGAGTTGGTTGGTTCTAAGATCGAGGAAATGGGAGGAAAGATTCTCTACGGTCACTCTGTCAAGAGCATTAAGACTGAAGGAGGGAAGGTCTCTCAAGTTGTTTGTGCTACTCCAGAGGGTGAGAGAGAGTTTGTTGCCGATATTTTCATCTCTTCTATGCCCGTCAAGGATCTAGTTAATGGTATTGATACTGCTAACGAAGAGATTAAGAAGTTAGCTTTAGGTCTGCCTTATCGTGATTTTGTGACGGTCGGTCTCTTACTTAAAAAATTGGAACTTAAGAATGAAACTAAGCGCAAGACTCTGAGCAATATTGTGCCAGATTGTTGGATCTATGTTCAAGATAAGGGTGTGAAGTTAGGAAGAATTCAAATCTTCAACAATTGGTCTCCCTACATGGTTAAAGATCCTGTGGAAAATGTTTGGATCGGCCTGGAGTACTTCTGTGCTGAGGGTGACGAGTTCTGGAATATGAGCGATGAGGATTGTATAAAGTTCGCTATTAGTGAACTTTGCAAAATGGGGGTCATTAAAGAAGATTCTGTCCTCGACTCTCATCGTGAAAAGGTTAAAAAGGCCTATCCCGCTTATTTTGATACCTACAGAGACTTTGATAAGATTCAAACTTACTTGGATAGTTTTGCTAATCTTTGGTGTGTCGGTCGCAATGGTCAGCATCGTTACAACAACATGGATCACTCTATGTTGACGGCTATAGAGGCTGTCGATGCCATAAAGAGAGGTTCCACTGATAAGAAGACTATCTGGAATGTAAATACTGAAAAAGAGTATCATGAACAAAAAAGCGATAAGTGAAAGAGTACTTAGAGCGCTGGGAGCTCACCCTTATGGGTGGGCTTTCCTAATATGCTTGTTATTAGAGCCTTTTTTTTATGCCTCTTACAAGTATATTCCCAACAATGTCTCTCAGTTGGAGTCTTTTATCTTTGTAGGTGGACTTTGGGGCTATCTATATTACCAATACAAATTAGAGAAGATCTGCTTTAGTAAGCTATGTTCTTACGCTCTGTTAGTCGTTTTAGGAGATCTTTTTATTGTTGATCTCTATCGCCACACTTTCAACAAAGCGATCTGGCACTTCTCTGGTGGGGTGGCTCTGACGATATCCTTATATTTTTGGCTAAAAATTGAGGAATACACCTTAGAAGATAGAGTAAGATTAAATTCGCTCTTTATTATGGCTTTGGGTTTTTGGCTCAAGTTCTATTATGTTTTGATTACTCCCATCAATAGGCGACAGCATGATATGTATTCTTTTGATCGTCATGGCCTTTTGAAGGGACACGCTGGTTATATAGATTATTTTTTGCGCCATTGGCATCTGCCAGATACTGACATTACTAAAAATTGGGGCTTTTGTCATCCGCCTTTGCATCATATTATTAGTGCCGTTTGGATCTGGATTCATGAGAATATTCTTTATGTAGGCCACGCGCAGTCTCGTGAAAGCTTGCAAACTTTGAGTCTGTTCTATACGCTGGTCATAATCATCACCGCTTACAAAATATTTAAGTATTGCAAATTGCAGGAAAAAGCCCTTTATATTCCTCTGTTACTGGTAAGTTTCCATCCTGCTTTCATATTGTTTTCTGGAAGTGTCAATAACGACGTCCTATCAGTAGCTTTGATGATGTTGGCTGTACTCTTTACATTGGAGTGGTGCGAAAGTAAGAGTTGGCAAGTCACTCTTAAGATCGCTCTGTGTATCGGCTTGGGTATGATGGCCAAACTATCGGCGGCTTTGATCTTCCCTCTCGTGTTTTTGTTTATGTTGACTTTCGTCAATAGGGAGAATTATCGAGAATTAGTCAAACAATTGGGACTCTTGAGTATTGTCACTATTCCTTTAGGTTTGTGGTATCAGATCAGAAGTTATATAAAATGGGGAGTACCCTTAAATTACGTCCAGGAGATAAAGATCACCAATAAGC